>JAKSVV010000046.1 GCA_024407775.1 Clostridia bacterium | reverse complement strand
TCAAAAAATAATTTAAATTTTTAAAATATCTCTTGATTTTTATTAGCAAGTTTTTGTGTAAAAAAATAAAAAAATATTTTTTAAATATTATATTTAAAAATATATAAAGTTTATAAAATAATACCCGATAAAATCTACATGAGAATCAATAATTTTTTTATATATTATTCGTGTAAATTATTGATTAATAAAAAATATATATTATATTATATGTATAGAATTATAAGGGGGAAATTGTAATGAGCGATTTTACAGCACAAGACGATTTACTTGCTAAGATTAATGGTTTAACTGGGGGAATGAGTTTACCAGAAGATAATCCTCAAGTTCAATCACCAGTTATGCCACAACCAAGTGTTATGCCACAACCTGCGCCAATGCCTCAACCTATGCAAAGCGTACAACCTGACATGCCACTACCTATGGCAAGTGAACAAAATATAAATCAAGCAATGCCTCAAATGAATCCAGCACCAATGCCTGAAGCACCAAGTGCAATACCAGTTGCACCTGAAATGCCTCTACCTGGATCACAAGACGCATTTGCACAAAGTATAGGAGCAGTTCCAATGGAACAAGCAATGCCACAAATGGGTGAAGCACCTGCAAATGATGTTCCATCTATGACATCTAGAATTCCTGTTCCAGATAATAAAATACCAACATTCGATAAACCAACTAAGAAAAAATCAAAAGGTGGTTTCGGATTTATAGTTGCACTTTTAATTATTTTAATTATTTCTGCAATTGGTTTTATTTTATATCAACGTGGAATGTTTGATAGTTTATTTAATAAACAACCTGTAGTGGAAGAAATCGATACAGTTGATGATTCATTTGTAAATGTTGAACCAGAAATTCAAACTCCACAAGTTGAATTTGTTGATGAAACAAGAACAGAAGGAATTGCAGATAAAGTTATCGAAGCTAAATACAAAATGGAAGGTTTAGATTATGACGAAAGTTATATTAAACTACCATATGTAAATTTAACTACAGATGATGCAAAAACTATTAATAGTGAAATACAAGAATTATATAAATCTTTAGCTGATACAAGTTCAAAATATAAATTAGATAATATGGCTGGATTAAATGATAGTACTTATAAACAAAAATATTTACTAACATATTATCAAGCAATCACTCAAGGTGATATCGTATCTATTTTAATTAATGAACTTAACTATGAAGGACAAGGTGATGCAATATGGACACATAAAGCATATACATTTAGTGCTTCAACAGGTAAAGCTTTAGGATTAAAAGATTTAGAAACTATTTTATCAGTTGATGATAATGCTATGAATCAAGCTTACGAAACATACATTACACAACTTATATCTCAATCTACAGCTTCTGAATCAAAGAAAACTTTTGAACATAAAATTAATGCGTTCAAAACATTACAAGATTACTATTCAAATATAAATAGTAATTCTGGAATTGAATATTATGTTGACGGTATGGGAAGAATAAATATAATTACTAAAGTATACATTGGCGATAAGAACATCTTTAAGATTGTTGCTTATGGTCCAACAGGATGTGCAGTTAAAGCATTAACAATTAATGATGCTAAAACATTCGTTGGATATAAACCAATGGAAAAACCAACTAGCGACTCAACAAATGTAGATAATCAAGGAGCAGTTGTTACAACTGCTTCTTCTAATTTACAAGTAAGTGCAAAATCACTTTCAAAATATGTTGATGGAGATTTAATTAAAGGTGAAGATTTAATTAAATTATTTTCTACTTATGAAAATATGTTAGGACAAAAAGGTGATTCATTAACATTCCAAGTATCAAATGATATCGGTTCAAAATCTTATTCAAAAGGTGATAAAGAAACTTTAGAAAAAGATGTTATAAGTGATGGAATATATAAATTAGAAATTATAAATTATGCTAGCGGTAATTATAGAATTATCAAAGCAAAATTATATTCAAAATAAAGAAAGAATACAGGAAATAATGTATTCTTTTTTTATTGTATATAAATTTTTTTGTGGTATCTTTAATATAAGGATTTAATATAGATTAAGAATGAATTTTATATTAATTAATGGAGGATTTTATGTATAAAAGAATTTTAATGAAATTAAGTGGAGAAGCTTTATCAGGTGATAAAGGTTTCGGATTTGATGATGATAATGCTAATAGAGTTGCTCGTCAAATAAAAGAATTAGTAGATCAAAAAATTGAACTTGCACTTTTAGTAGGTGGAGGTAACATTTGGAGAGGTAGAGAAAATACTGGTATGGATATGTCAAAGGCACACCAAATTGGTATTATGGCTACAGTAATTAATGCTATGTTTATGCAAGAAGTTTTAAGAGAAAACGGAATTAGAGCAAGAGTAGTTACACCATTCCCTATCTCAGGAATAGCAGAAGAATTTGAAAAGATGAGAGTGACTGATTATTTAAAAAACGGCGAAGTAGTTATCTTTGCCGGCGGATCAGGACAACCATTCTTTACAACAGATACAGGAGCTGTTCTTAACGCATTAAAGATTGACGCTGATGCACTATTTTTAGCTAAAAATGTTGATGGAGTATATGATAGTGATCCTAAGAAAAATCCAAATGCTATTAAATATGATGAAATATCTTTTGAGGAAGTACTTGATAAAAAACTTGGAGTTATGGATTTAACAGCAGCAGTTTTATGCCAAGAAAATAATTTAAATGTAGTAGTTTTCGACCTTAACACTGAAGGAAATATTATGAGAAATGTTAATGGAGATATTACAGGTACATTAGTTTATAATGAATAAATATTATTGAAAAAATGAATAAAAATTAGGCATTTTTTAATGTTAAAAAAATACTATAAAAACTTGAAAATCTATATCAGTTTGATATAATTTAAAAGTCAATTTTATATTGAAAATAAAAGAAAAATAACTATAAATTTTTTGGAGGAATTATGGAAATTATTAATGACTGCGAATCAAAAATGAAAACAGCAGTAGACAGATTACAAGACGAACTTACAACAATTAGAGCAGGAAGAGCTAACCCAGCTATTCTTGATAGAGTTCAAGTATTATATTATGGAGTACCAACACCACTTAAACAAGTAGCAAATGTTGTTGTACCAGAAGCAAGAATGCTTGAAGTTAAACCTTGGGATAAAAGTTCATTAAAAGATATAGAAAAAGCAATTATCGATGCAAACTTAAACTTAACACCAAACAATGATGGTAATGTAATTAGATTACAATTCCCTGAATTAACAGAAGAAAGAAGAAAAGAATTAGTTAAAGATGTTAAGAAGATGGTTGAAGACTTCAAAGTAAATGTTAGAAACTGCAGAAGAGATGCAATGGATGAAGTTAAAAAACAAGAAAAAGATAAATTAATAACAGAAGATGATGTTAAAGCATACGAAAAAGATATTCAAGATGTTACAGATAAATACATCGCATTAATTGATAAAGTATGTGATGCTAAACAACAAGAAATAATGACAGTTTAATTTGTGAGGTTATAATGAGTGAATTAACTAATGTTCCAGAATCTATTGCAATTATTATGGATGGTAATAGAAGATGGGCTAAAGAAAGAATGTTACCAGCTAAAGCTGGACACCAAGAAGGTGCTAATGCAGTTCGTAAAGTTTGTAAAGCTGCAAGTGAATTAGGAATTAAGTATTTAACTTTATATGCTTTCTCAACAGAAAACTGGAAAAGAGATCCTGAAGAAGTTGATGCTATTATGAATTTAATAAGACAATTTTTAGATGAATGTATTGCTAAACTTGGTGAAGAAAATCATAGAGTTACATTCATTGGAGACAAAACAAAATTAGCTGAAGATATTTCTAGCAAAATGATTATGCTTGAAAAAGAAACTCTAAACAATGATGGCTTAACAGTTGCAATTGCTGTTAACTATGGTGGGAGAGATGAAATAGTAAGAGCAATCAAAGACATGATGAAAGATAATGTAAATTCTGACCAAGTATCTGAAGAAGAGTTATCAAAATATTTAGATACTGGTGTTAAAAATATTCCAGATCCTGAACTAATTATTAGAACAAGTGGTGAACTTAGAACTAGTAATTTCTTAGTATGGCAATGTGCTTATAGTGAATTTTATTTTACTGATAAAAACTGGCCAGACTTTGATAAGAAAGAACTTGAAAAAGCACTTGAAAGTTATGCTGGAAGAAATAGAAGATTTGGAGGAAAATAATGAAGCAAAGAATTATAACTGCATTAGTTGCAATTGCGGTTTTAATAACAGTTATTTGTTTTAAAAGTATTTTATTAAGACCAGGTATTATTATAATTGCATTTTGCGGTTTATATGAATTTTTAAAAGCATTCAAAAATAAATATAAAATCATGTGGATTACTACAATGGTTTATACAGCTTTGAATTTTGCTTTTTTAATTTTCAATGATTATAACAACTTTAGTGATGAAATTAATTTAAGTACATTAATGATTATCTTTATACTTTTTGTATTAACAACATTAATTGTTTCTATATTCAAAAATGAAGTATATGGAATTAAGAGTGTAATCATTTCTGCATTTGGTTATATATATGCAACAATTTTATTTTCATTCTTATATCTACTTGGAACATATGATGTGATTAATAATTCTTTATTTTATATTTTATTATTATTCGCTATCACATGGGGAGCAGATACTGGTGGATATATAATTGGATGTGCAATTGGTAAACATAAATTATGTGAAAAATTATCACCAAAGAAAACATATGAAGGAGCAGTAGGAGGATTAATTTTCTCTACACTATTCGGATTAATTTTAGTTTATGTATATAACTTTAATTTAAATATGATTGGTGAAAATGAATTTTGGTCAATGAGTGAACCTATCAATGTACTTAAGATGAGTATTTTATTTTTAGTACTTAGTGTGTTTGCACAAATAGGTGATTTTGTTGCATCAAGTTTTAAGAGATATGTTGGAGTTAAAGACTATTCAAATATTATGCCTGGTCATGGCGGAATAATTGATAGATTTGATAGTGTATTATTTTGTGCTCCATTATTATATTTCTTTATTTTATTATTAGGTTTATTTTAGAAATTAAAAAACAATATTATAGATTTATTATTAGTGATACATATGTATATAAATTTTATGTATATATGTATCATTAATTTATGTATGAAAGGAAGTTAGCAAATGGGTATTATCTCAATTATAGTAGCGTTATTAGTATTTACACTTTTAATTGTTGTTCATGAATTTGGACATTTCTTAGCAGCAAGAAAATGTGGAGTACCAGTAGAAGAATTTTCAATAGGTATGGGACCTGCTTTATATAAACATCAAGGAAAAAATACATTATTCAGTATTAGATTATTCCCTATTGGTGGTTACTGTAAGATGACAGGAGAAGAAGAAGCAAGTGATGTACCTGATGCATTTTGTAATAAAGGTGTATGGCAACGTATTTTAATAGTAGTTGCAGGTGCATTATTTAATATAATTTTTGCAATCATTGTATTAATGATTTTACCAAACTTTTCATTAGTAGTATCACAAAATGTAGCTGAAGTTGTAGAAAACAGTCCTGCATATGAAGCTGGTATCGAAAAGGGTGATAAGATTATTGGATCAAATGGAAAGAAACATTCATTATGTGATGATACAATATTTGATATTACTGTTTCAAAAAATGATACAGATACAATTGATTTATTAGTTGAAAAAGATAATGAAGTAAAAACAGTTAGTGTTAATTATGTTCCTTCATTATTAATTACAGATAAAGCTGATGAAGCTGATATATTAAAAGTAGGAACATATATTACTACTATTAATGGAAAATCAATTAAAGATATTTCTAATATTAAAAAAGAAATTTCTTCTAAGAATGATAAAGATAAAGAAACTAAAGAAGATGAAGAAGCTGAAGAAGTTGAAGAATTAGAAAATGTTGAAGAAGAAATAGTAGAAGAAGTATCTGAAGAAACATCTGAAACTGATGAAGAAACATTTAAAGTAATTGTTACTTTATTAAACGATGAAAATGAATATGAATTAAATGAAGCAGATATTGAAATATTAAAAAACAATTCTGCAAATAGATCAAATTATATTGGACTTGGTTTTGAATATGAAAAATTAAATCCATTACAATGTATGGGATATGGTTTAAAAAGAACAAGATACTATATCACATCAACATATAAGAGTTTTGCTTTAATGTTCTCAAAGAAAGTTTCTAAGGATCAAATAGCAGGACCAGTTGGAATCATTAAAATGTTTGGTGATTCATATGAAGAAGGAATCGTTAGAGGATTTGGTGTTGCATTATATAATGTATTTGCTTTAGCCGCTATGATTTCAATTAACTTAGGAGTAATTAACTTATTACCTCTACCAGCACTTGATGGTGGAAGATTTGTTATATTACTTGTTGAAGTAGTAAGAAGAAAACCTATGGATCTAGAAAAAGAAAGTTGGATTCACTTTGTTGGATTTGTACTTCTTATGATCTTAATGGTATTAATTATATTTAATGATGTTACAAATATTGTAGCATAATAATGAGGTAAAAATGAAAGTAGCAGGATACAATTTAGGTTGTAAAGTTAACAAGTATGAACTTGATGCTATTCTTTCAGATTTTGAAAAAGACGGATTTGAAGTGGTTAACTTTGATGAAGTTAGTGATGTATATGTAGTAAGCACTTGTGCAGTAACACAACTTGCTGAAAAGAAATCACGTAAATATATTAATAGAACTAAGAAAATGAATCCCAATGCGATAACTGTTGCATTGGGATGTTATATACAAAAAGAATTTAATGACAACAATAAATTAATTGATGATGAATTATTAAAGAATATTGATATATTTTTAGGAACAAAAGAAAAATCTAAAGTATTAGATCTAGTTAAAGAAGAACTTAATACTAAAGAAAGAATGGTTAGAACATACGACGTTACAAAATTAAAAGAGTATGAAAATCAAAAGTTAATAAAATGTTATGATATGACAAGAGCATATGTAAAAATACAAGATGGATGTAATAATTTCTGTTCATATTGTATTATCCCATATGTAAGAGGAAGAGAAAGATCAAGAGAACTTAGTGACATCATGGAGGAAATTAATACATTAAGTAATAAAGGTATAAAAGAAGTTGTATTAACAGGAATCGAAGTTGCAAGTTATGGAAAAGATTTAGATAATATTTCTTTAATCGATGTTATAGAAGAAGTAAGCAAAACTTCAATTGAAAGAATAAGACTTAGTTCATTAGAACAAGGAATTATTACTGAAGAATTTTTAGAAAGATTATCTAAAGTTGATAAATTCTGTCCTCATTTTCATTTATCATTACAAAGTGGTTGTGATGCAACATTAGCTAGAATGAATAGAAAATATAATACTGAAAAATATTTTGAAAAAGTTGAACTAATTAGAAAGTATTATCCATTAGCTGCAATTACAACTGATATAATTGTTGGTTTCCCTGAAGAAACTGATGAAGAATATAAAATGAGTAAAGCATTTGCATCTAAAGTTGCATTTAGTGACATTCATATATTCCCTTATTCAGTAAGAACAGGAACAGTAGCTGCTACTAAAAAACAAGTTCCATTATTAACAAAGGAACTTAGAGCTAAAGATTTACAAAGAACAAAATATGAATTAATAAAAAACTTTGAAGATAAAAATATTGGAGATATAAAAGAAGTTTTAATTGAACAAGTTGTTAATATTAATAATAAAGACTATTATGTTGGACATTCTAAAAACTTTATTAAAGTTTTAATGGAATATGATGAAGAAAAAGAATTAACAAATAGAATTGTAAAAGTTAGATTAAAAGAATCTTTAAAAGAAGAAATGTTAGGAGAAATTTTATGGGAAGATTAATGGGACTTGATTATGGATCAAAAACGGTTGGCGTTGCACTTAGTGATTTATTACATGTAACAGCAAGTGGATTTGAAGTTGTAAGAAGACCAAATGAAATCGATTTAAAATCTACAATAGAGCGAATTGTGCAAATTGTTAAAGAACAACAAGTTGAAAAAATAGTTCTTGGTTTACCTAAACACATGAATGGTGATGAAGGTGACAGCGCAGATAAAGTTAAACACTTTAAAGAAAAACTAGAAAAACAAGTTAATGTTCCTATAGTTTTGTGGGATGAACGTTTAACAACTGTTCAATCTCATAACATGATGAAAGATGCAGGCATGGACTGGAAAAAGAGAAACAAAGTAGTCGATCAAGTTGCAGCTTGCTTAATATTAGAAAATTATATGCAAGGTTCAGATCTTAAAATGCCTTGGTAATATATAAATGCAGCAAATATCAATATTTGCTGCATTTTTTGTATTTTAGCCCCTAATCAATACGAAATTTTATGCAAATAAAGTATTGATAAACTGCTTAAAAGCGTCTTAAAATCAATAATATGATTTCTAGGAAGGTATTGAAAGCTGAAATTTTTCCTTCATTATACATATACATTTAATTAATGTATATTATCTTAAAATTTTTCTTGTAATCTCACAAGAATAATGATACAATCGGGTTACGAATATTCCCTAATCTTAACATTATTAAATGTATCGGGTAATTAAATATTGTTTTCGCTGTCCTACAGGAGGGATGTATATGGACATGGGTATAGTTAGTTTAGCTATTATTTTTTTATTGCTATGTTTACTCATCTGTCTAATTATTATAGGTTTTTCTAATAGGAAACCTAAGAAGAAGTTGAATGACTTTGAAGAAAATATTATTAAGATGTCAGAGAGATTCGTAGTTGAACATATTGGTTCAGCATCATTTAGAGGAATACCATTCCTTGAGGCAGCAGTTGAGAGAGATGAACAATCTGAAATTCTATTTCAGGAATCAATTAAGTTCACAGAAAATATTCATATAACTAAATATATTTGGCATTATGGTGTTATGCTTTTTACAATCAAAGAATATAGAGTAAAGATAGCAAAGGCTAAACTTGATCGTGATATACTTATAGATTGCACAAATGCACTTGATAGTTATATGAATGCAATATGTGATATTTTAAGATTTATTCTCTCTACAGATGATGCAAAGAAATGTGCAGCAGTAGTATGTGATGTACTTGATGGTTTTGGTTTTGAAACAGGTATCTTAACACTAGCTGATAATGTAAATGCAAAAGTTGTTAATGGTTCAATAAGCATTGCTAAGAAAGTTAAAAGTGGTGATATTAAACTCATTACTAATGAAGAACTTATTTATGGTAGCATGTGGTTTGGCCGTGCAAATTATCTTGAAGCATTTGGATATGATAGGTTGTCTAAGACTGCAGAACAAAATAATCAGTCAGTACTTGTTGCTTATTCACTTTATGATGATGAAGTTGAGATGCTTATAGCAACTTATGATATGAAGTTTTATGCATACAAGAGAATCAACTATGAAACTAAAGAAGAGACTGAAGAGTTCTCGACAAGAGTAGAAGATTTCCCTAAGTATATTCATAAAACTGCAAAGAGTAGTATGGTAAAGAGTTCAATTTAGCGAAAACAATTTAAAATAAAAAGGCACTTCAAAATATTTGAAGTGCTTTTTTATTTTAATTCGTAATTATTTTTTAAAATTAGTTTTCTTTTTTAGAAACTTTTTTATCTTCTTTTTTTGTTTCTTTTTTTTCAACTTTTTTAGTTTCTTTTTTAGGTTCTTTAGATACTTCTTTTTTTGCTCTAGCTTTTGCTTTCTTTTCGTTTTCTTCTTTGATTCTCATGTCTTCGATAACTTCATCTGTTATATCTTCAATAATAACAGTAGCATCGTTTTCATCAAAATCTTCATCTAAATCAATATCTTCAATATCATAACAGTCGCAGCAATCACAACAATCACAATCGCAATCACATGAATCACAATTGCATTTGCATCTTGTGTTTTCTTCGATTTTAACAAATATCATTATTAATTCGAAAACTACTCTAGCAATTAGATTGTATACAACGATATACATTAAAGCATTGATTGGATTTACAAATAGTAGTAAGCATCCATATATTGTGTTGAATAAAAAGATAAGTAAATATGCGGCTTTTAATAATCTTGAAATGCATAGTGCATTGAAATTAAAGAAGTCGAATAATACTCTTTTAATTCCATCAGAGTTTTTACCTCTTCTGAAAACTGTTATAGCTAATACAAATATAGCTATTAAAGAAAGAATAATAGCAGCTAATCTTAGAGCTCCATAATTTATAAAGTTGAAAAATGGATCAAATCCTCTCATATAAATACTCATTATTTTTCCTCCTTTTTTATATTATATCTAAATTATATTCTTTGAATTTAAGTTTTTCAAGTGTCTAATTATAAAGTTTTTTAATCATATTTTATGGTTGCATTATATTTAATTCGTGGTATTATTTTATTAGTAATATTGTGGTTAGTTAAGTTTGGGAGGTATTATAAATGTTTAAAATTTATCCTAAAACAAATGAATATTTGGAAGGATTAGATGTTTTAAAAAAAGCAGCTGAAGATTATGGTGGAATTGAAATTCAATTTTTTCATAGAGATATAATAATGGATTATATTGATTTTACTATTGTTGTAAAAAAAATAAAAAATGAAATACCGAACTTAAATGAAATTACAATTCATCCACCACTTGAAAACTACAATATTGAACACATATTACTAAAAGATAAAAATATTTTATATAAAGAACTAGATGATTTAATTAATTTATCAAATGAATTAAATGTTGATATTAATTTAGTTATGCATACTAATTTTAATGATGTTGATTTAAAAGAAGCACTTACTGGTGAACTTAGAATTATACTTGATAAATTAAATAATACTAGAGTTACAATCTTACTTGAAAATTTATATTTTATTGAAGAAACAAAAATGTCAGTTCTTGAATATGTTTCTTATATAAATCATCCAAACTTAAAAGTTTGTTTTGATTTATGTCATGCTTATTGTAAGGTACATATGTATAAGAGTGATAATATTTCATTTTTAGACAATTATATAGATAAAGAAAAATGTTTAAAATATGTTAAACAAGTACATTTTTCTTTTACTAGAAATAATGATGGTTATATTGTTCACAATACTCATGGTAGAAAACATGATTATTATGATGCACTAAAATATGATTTAGCTCTTCTTGAAAGATATGGCATGATAGATAAAAATCTAGTTATAGAAGTTGATGAAGATAGCAAAGATTATAACAAACGTTGTGATGAAGTTAATGATATAAAAATGCTTTATTCTTATATTGGAAAAGAGTATTAAAAATACATGGAGGAAGGAAAATGGCAGAAAGAGAAATATTCGCAAATTCTACTATCAAGGATGAATTAGATCTTAAAAGATGTATGACTCAAATTGAATTTGGATATGTTGATATTGACGAAAATGTTCATTATGAAATTGATCAAGACTTTAGAGATAATTATGCTCTTCAAGCACCAAGAACTTTAATGAAAAGTTTCGTTGGAACATGTTTTGATGAAGTTGAACTTATTAGAAAATTCTTTAATGAAAAAAATATATATGCTGAAACATATTTCATACTTTCAAAAGGTGCTGGAACAGTTCAAAATCATGCATTTGTTGTTTTCCAACAAGATGACATGTGGGGATGGTTTGAAAACTATTGGAAAGAATATGAAGGAATACATTATTATATTTCTAAAGAAAGATTACTTAAAGATGTTTATAATAAATTCGTAGCTGAATGTGGAAGAGTTAGTGTTGTATCATTATATCAATACGATAAACCTGAATATGGCATTAATTATAATGAATTTATTGAACATTGTATGGAAGGTAAATTAGAGTTCTCAAACAAGAAAGAAAGAGAACAAGAAAGACCTAGAGTAGCAAGTATTTTTATGGCAAAAGACATAAATGGAGATAATTAATCTAACAAAATTAAAATATTTTGTTAGATTTTTTTTTTTTTATTCTATTTTTGTAATATTTTGTTATAATTTTGTTACAATATTGCTAACCTTTATTTTTTAGTATTATTTTTACTATT
>JAKSVV010000045.1 GCA_024407775.1 Clostridia bacterium | reverse complement strand
CAATGAGCTTACTTCTTAAGAGACCACCAGGACGTGAAGCTTACCCAGGTGACGTATTCTATTTACATTCAAGATTATTAGAAAGAGCAGCTAAACTTAGTGATGAAAGAGGAGGCGGAAGCTTAACAGCTTTACCTATTATTGAAACACAAGCTGGTGACGTATCAGCTTATATTCCAACAAACGTAATTTCAATTACTGATGGACAAATTTATCTTGAATCACAATTATTTAACTCAGGTGTTAGACCAGCTATCAATGCCGGACTATCAGTATCAAGAGTTGGTGGTGCTGCACAAATTAAAGCTATGAAAAAAGTTGCAGGTCCAATTAGACTTGAACTTGCTCAATATAGAGAACTTGCATCATTTGCTCAATTCGGATCAGACCTTGATAAAGCTACAGTAGATAGACTAGAACAAGGTAAGAGACTTATGGAAATATTAAAACAACCACAATATAAACCAATGAAAGTTGAAGAACAAGTAATTATTTTATATGTAGTTACAAATAAATATTTACTTGATGTTGAAGTAAATGATGTTAGAAGATTTGAATCAGAATTTTTAGATTTCATGAATGCAAGACATAATGAAATCCTTGAAGCAATTAGAACAGATAAAGAACTAAAAGATGAAACAAAAGAAAAACTTAATAGTGCTATTGAAGAATTCAAAAAAGAATTTAGTGCTAAGTAAGGAGGCAAGGAATGCCAAATAGTAGAGACATTAAAAGAAGAATTGCTTCAGTAAAAAGTACAGGACAAATTACTAAAGCAATGAAACTTGTTGCATCTAGTAAAGTTACAAGAGCAAAAAATAAAGTTGCTACTAATAGATTCTATTTTGAAAATTTAAAAGAAGCTGTTAAAAATGCAATGACAGCAGGTAAGGTTGAAAGCCCATTTATTAAAGATGAAACTGATGATAATAAAACTAAAAAAGTTTTATATATTATTCTTTCTTCTGATAAAGGATTGTGTGGAGGATTTAATATTAATTTATTTAAAGAACTTCAAAACCATATCAATAAATTTTCAAATCATGAAAATTATTTCGCAATAAGCGGAAGAAAAGCAAAAGAATTTTGCAAACGTAAAGGATTCGAAGTTGTTTATGAAATGAACGGTATTTCAGAAAATCCACTTTATGAAGATGCAAAGAAGTTTGGATATTTTGCAATTAATAAATATCTAGAAAAAGAATATGATGAAGTATATCTTGTATATACACATTTCAAATCAATTATTTCACAAGAACAAAAAGTCTTTAAACTATTACCTTTTAGTTTAGAAGAAGATCCTGGTGAATTTGATGAAAGTGAAAATATGAATGTTAAAGAAAAATTAGTTAAACCTTTAACATTATATGAACCATCACCAGAAGTTGTACTTGATTATGTTATTCCTAAATATACAGATGGAGTAATATATGGTGCATTTCTAGAATCAGCTGCATCTGAACTTGGTTCAAGAATGACAGCGATGGATAATGCTACAACTAATGCTGAAGGTTTAGTTGGTGATTTAACATTAACTTATAATAGAATTAGACAAGCAGGTATTACAACAGAAATATCAGAAATCGTAGGTGGTGCTAACGCACTAAATGCTTAGGAAGGAGGATGTGTTGAATAAAGGAAAAATCGTGCAAATCATTGGTGCCGTTATTGACGTTAAGTTTACAGATTGTGAACTTCCAAAATTATATAACGCATTAAAAGTTGCAAGAGAAGGTAAAAAAGATTTAACTCTTGAAGTAGCACAACACATTGGTGACGATGTAGTTAGATGTATTGCGATGAGTAGTACAGATGGACTTACAAGAGGTATGGAAGTAGTTGATACTGGAGACGCTATTAAAGTTCCAGTAGGAGAAGTTACTTTAGGAAGACTATTTAATGTTACTGGAGAAACAGTTGACAATAAAGATGATATTAAAGCAGATGAATATTGGCCAATCCATAGACCAGCACCTGAATTTGAAGAACAAGCAGTTCAAACTGAAATTCTTGAAACAGGTATCAAAGTAATCGATTTATTATGTCCTTATTCTAAAGGAGGAAAGATTGGATTGTTTGGTGGTGCCGGAGTTGGTAAAACAGTATTAATCGAAGAATTAATTAGAAACATCGCAACAGAACACGGTGGATATTCTGTATTCACTGGTGTTGGAGAAAGAACAAGAGAAGGTAATGACCTTTATTATGAAATGACAGAATCAGGAGTTATTAATAAAACAGCTTTAGTATTCGGACAAATGAATGAACCACCAGGAGCCAGAATGAGAATTGGTTTAACTGGACTTACAATGGCTGAATACTTCAGAGATAAAGCTGGTAAAGACGTATTATTATTTATTGATAATATCTTTAGATTTATTCAAGCAGGTTCAGAAGTTTCTGCCCTACTTGGACGTATGCCTAGTGCCGTTGGTTACCAACCAACACTAGCTAATGACGTAGGTACATTACAAGAAAGAATTACATCTACAAAGAATGGATCAATTACATCAGTTCAAGCTGTATACGTACCAGCCGATGACTTAACTGACCCAGCTCCAGCTACAACATTCGCTCACTTAGATGCTACAACTGTACTTTCAAGAAAGTTAGTTGAAATTGGTATCTACCCAGCAGTTGACCCTCTTGAATCAACATCAAGAATTCTATCTGCTGATGTACTTGGTGAAGAACATTATAAAGTAGCGAGAGATGTTCAAGAAATTTTACAAAGATATAATGACTTACAAGATACAATTGCAATCTTAGGTATGGATGAATTATCTGAAGAAGATAAACTTGTTGTTAATAGAGCAAGAAAAGTTCAAAGATTCTTATCACAACCATTTAACGTTGCAGAACAATTTACAGGACAAAAAGGAAAATATGTTGCATTAAAAGATACTATTAGAGGATTTAGAGAAATCTTAGATGGTAAACATGACAACATTCCAGAACAAGCATTCCTTATGACTGGAACAATTGAAGATGTTCTTGAAAAAGCCAAAACTTTATAGAGAGGTTTAATATGTCTGATAAAAAAATGAAATTAAATATTGTAACACCAAGTAGAAATTTCTATGATGGTGAAGCAAATATGGTTATCGTAAAAACAGTAGATGGTGAAGTTGGTATTATGCCAGATCACATTCCACTAGTTTCAATATTAGATGTTGGTATGGTTGAAATCAAAGATGGTAATCAAGAAAAATCAGCAACAGTAAATATGGGATTCATTCAAGTTGTAAATAATGAAGTTAGTATATTTACAGACAGTGCTGAATGGCCTGAAGAAATTGATTTAAATAGAGCACAAAGTGCAAAAGAAAGAGCTGAACAAAGATTAAAAGAAAAAGCTGCTGACCTTGATCAAAAGAGGGCAGAACTAGCACTTAAGAGAGCACTAAATAGAATCAATGCTAAAGGAACATATTAAAAAGTTTATAAAGAATTAATAATATAAAATAAAGTGCACAATGTGCACTTTATTTTTTGTTTATACACTAATTTTTAAAACTTGATTAAAATAAATTTTCCTTTATCATTAAAGTAAGAGCGGAGGTATTAATTTGAATAACAATGAATTAATATTTAATGATAAAAAATATATTTTGTGCGGAATAATTGAAAACAAAAAAGAAAATATTTATCTTGGATATAATATAGAAGAAAAGAAAACTGAATTCTTTGAAAAGAAGAAAAATATATTTTTTAAGGAACAAATAAATATAGTTAATCAAAAACTAGAAAAAGAATTTAATGATGTATTTAATAGAATTGAAGAAGACTTGTTATTCCTTGATGGAAACACTTTAAATAAATTAGATTTTTCTAAGTTAAAAAACTTTGATATAGATGATGATAAATATAATGAGGTATTTAAACAAACTGTTAAAAATGTTATTACTAGTATTAAAGACTTATTCCCAGAATGTAATTTATCTAATCTAGAAAAAAGATTACCTACTTTAAAAGTTAGTGTTGTTGATAGAGATACAAGAAATTATTATGCATCATTTAGTAGATGGAAAAATGAAATATATATTTCTAAAGAAGTTTTTAAAAGTCCAAAGATGCTAGGTAATGTTATATGTCATGAAATCTTTCATCTTATAGGTACTGAAACTGAACTTACGAAGACTGATCAAATAAAAAAAGGTATATCACGCAAAACTGGTTTTGAAGGTAAGAACTCATTTGGTAAAGGACTTAATGAAGGATTCGTTCAAAAGTATTCTAATCAAATTGTCCTTAACGAAGACTTACTTACTTTTGAAGTTAGAGTTTCTGATATGATAGAACAAATTTTAGATTATGATCTTGCTCGTGATAATTCATATGGTGATACAGAAAAATTATTTTCTTTAACAAAAAATAAAGAGAAGATGATACGTTTTGTTAAACTTATGGATAACTATCATATGTTAAAAACAAGATATATCGATAATAAAAAGATAAGCAATAAACTTTTACTTAAATATAATTTTATTTCTGAAATAGAAAAATGTTTAGTTGAATTTTTCTTTGATAAATTGATTTTAGAAATTGATGCAGATCAATATAATTCTATGGATGAAGTGTATGATAAAGCAAGATTATTTAAAGATCAACTTATATTCCTTGAAAACTTACATGATGAACTTGGTATATATCCTAAGGAAGTAATTGATGATTTTGATAGTTTAAAAAATACATTTATACAAAAAGTAAAAATGTTAGAAATAAAATTAGAAAATAAATATATAGGAGAAAGACATAAAAAAGAATTGAAACTTATTAAAGAAATAAAAAGAATTTGCAAATATACATTTAATATAACTGATGTATTTGAAATTCTTGATGAATCATTTAAGAAAACAATTAATCTTATGCCTAAAGAAAAAGTATATTTATTATCACAAAAGATGGATAACAAAAGAAAGTTTTATATACTAGTTAGAAATGAAAATAATTCAATTCGTGAAATATTAAATGATAATATTGAAATCATGAAAGAATTAAAAGATGCTACAGTATATGATAATTTAAATATGCAAGATGAAGCTAGAGAAAAAGAAAGAAGATATGCTAATGGTAGAACTTTTTCTATCTTTAGAAAAGTTGATGGTCAATTTGGAATAGCTGATGTTGTTGATAAAGAAAATAAAATATTACGTTCTATTAAAACATTAAGAATACAAATACCATATAACTTAATAGATGATTCACTTGAAGATTTTAGTTATCTTAATGGTTATGTTATTCCTGAATATGATATTGAACCAAATAATTTTTAATATAAACGAGGTTTTATACCTCGTTTTTTTATATAAAAATTTGAATACTTTTTGTTGATATATTTTTTAAAAGAATTATCATTTATATGTGGACTAATGTGGGAGGAAAGGTATGAGCAGCAATAATGTGATTGAAGAATCTTTTGGATGTCATGTTCTTACTAATGATAAATTAAAATACATGCTACAAAAAGATACATATATTAAATATATGAATATTGTTCTTAATGGTGAAGCATTAAGCATAGAAGTCGCTGATGAAATTGCAACAGTAATGAAAAACTGGGCAATATCTTTAGGTGCTACTCATTATGCTCATTGGTTCCAACCATTAACAGGTAAGACAGCAGCAAAATATGATTCTTTCTTGGAACTTGATAAAGAAGGGCATTTCATAACTGACTTACTAGGAACAGAACTTATTAAAGGTGAATCTGATGCATCTAGTTTTCCGAGTGGCGGATTAAGAGCAACTTTTGAAGCTAGAGGTTATACAATATGGGATGTAACAAGTCCTGTATTTGTTAAAGAACATGCATTATATATACCAACAATATTCTATTCATATAATGATGAAGTTCTTGATAAGAAAACACCATTACTTCGCAGTGAACAAATACTAGGAACTTATGCTTTAAAAACATTACGATTACTAGGTAATACAACTAGTACAAGAGTAATATCAAATGTTGGTGCAGAACAAGAATATTTTTTAATTGATAGAGACTTATATAATAAGAGAAAAGATATAAAATTTACTGGTAGAACATTACTTGGTAAGATGCCAGCAAAAGCACAAGAAGATGAAGATCATTACTTTGCATATTTAAAAACAAAAGTAGAAAGTTATATGCAAGATTTAGATATTGAACTTTGGAAACTAGGTATACCTGCTAAAACAAAACATAATGAAGTTGCACCAAGTCAACATGAACTTGCGCCACTTTATACTGAAGTTAATATTGCTTGTGATAACAATCAGCTTATGATGGAAGTAATGAAAAAAGTTGCAAAGAAACATAACATGGTTTGCTTACTTCATGAAAAACCATTTGATGGAGTAGCAGGTTCAGGAAAACATAATAACTGGTCATTATCAACTGATGATGGAATTAATTTATTCAAACCAGGAAAAGATCCAGAACATAACTTACCATTTTTAATTTTTACTAGTGCATTAGTAAGAGGTGTTGATAAACATTCTGACTTATTAAGATTTGCTACAGTAACTAGTGGTAATGATTTAAGACTTGGAGGACATGAAGCTCCACCATGTATTATATCAATGTTCCTTGGCAATGAACTTGAAGATGTATTTAAAAAGATTGCGGGTGTTGAGGGATCTTTTGATAGTGTATCTGACAAGAAAATGAATATTGGTGTTAAAGGTCATCAAAATTTCATGAAAGATACACAAGATAGAAATAGAACATCACCATTTGCATTCACAGGAAATAAATTTGAATTTAGAATGTTACCATCATCTATTAATTTATATACATTAAATACAATCATTCATTTAATAATGATTGAATCTTTAAATTATATTGTTGACAGATTACAAAAAGCAGATGATAAAATTAAAGAAGCATATGATATTGTTAAAGATATAATGCTTGAACATAATAAAGTTTTATTTAATGGTGATAACTATTCAAATGAATGGATAGAAGAAGCAAAAGAAAGAGGATTATTAAATCTAAAAGATAGTAGTGATGTATTTGACTTAATGAAAAATGATACTAATGAAGAATTATTTGTTAAGTATGGAATTTTATCAAGAGATGAATTTAATCTTCAGGTTGATGTAATAAAAAATGATTATGTATCTGATGTTAATATGGAAGCAAAAGTTTTATGCGAAATGATTGAACAAGAAATTCTTCCATGTGTTTATAATTATATAAATGAATTATCAAATATTAAAATTAATATTACTAGAACAAATAAAAAATTAAAACTAAATGAAGTAGATGATAAGATTGTTAACTTAACAAATTTATCAAATGAACTTTATAAAAATAATAATGAACTTTATGAATTAATAGCTGATAAAAAAATGATGGAAGATATGAGTTATTGTTCTAAAGTCGTTAGAGAAAAAATGTTATCAGTAAGAAAAATTTCAGATACGATAGAAGGAATAATTCCAAAAGACAAATGGGCTATTCCAACATATGAAGATATTTTATATGGTATTTAATACTTTTATAATAAAAACTCGCCTTCGGCGAGTTTTTTTAGTGAATCGATACGCGATTCTTGAATCTGGTGCTAGCTTAAGTGCCATTTTCGGAAAAGTTTTCTTCATTATATATAGTGTTTATTTAATCAAAAAGTGAAAAAAAATCATGTTTATCAATACTAAATTATCAAAATTTGGCCATTTTAAGACACTTGGTAAAAATATACTGGTAATTATTAGGATGTATAAAATACAAAAACGTCTTAAAATCGAAAATATTGCAAATTTGTTTGACTTTTGTTTTATTTATGCTACATTAATACCTAGATGATTATTCCCTTAAAGCTTGATTTTATCAATACTTTATGGATATCAATATAATAAAAAATAGAGGAGAATATTATGAGCGAACATGACAAAATGATTGACGTAGATCTTGATAAAGAAATGCGTAAAGATTATATCGACTATGCCATGAGTGTTATTGTATCAAGAGCACTTCCTGACGTAAGAGATGGATTAAAACCAGTTCACAGAAGAATTTTATATGCAATGGGTGAACAAGGATACACAAATGATAAACCTTATAGAAAATGTGCTCGTGTAGTTGGAGACACAATGGGTAAATATCACCCACATGGAGACTCTTCAATTTATGATGCATTAGTTAACTTAGCACAAGACTTTAACACAAGATACATGCTAATTGATGGACACGGAAACTTTGGTTCTATCGATGGTGATGGAGCTGCCGCAATGCGTTATACAGAATGTAGATTAAGTAAAGTTGCTGAAGAATTATTAAGAGACTTAAACAAAAATACAGTTGATATGGTTTCAAACTTTGATGAAACTTTAAAAGAACCAACAGTTTTACCTGCAAGAATTCCTAACTTACTTGCAAATGGAACAAGTGGTATCGCCGTTGGTATGGCAACAAATATTCCACCACACAATATGGGTGAATTAATTGATGCTACAACATTTATGATTGATAAATATGAAAAAGAAGAAGAAGTAACTGTTGACGAATTAATGAAAATCGTTAAAGGACCAGACTTCCCAACAGGTGCTGTTATTCTTCAAAATGATGAACTTAAAAAAGCATATAACACAGGAAGAGGAGTAATCCAAGTTCGTGGTGTTGCTGAAGTTGAAGAACATAACGGAAAAGATAGAATCGTTATTACAGAAATTCCTTACAGAGTAAACAAAGCTAACTTAATTGAAAAGATGGCTGAACTTGTAAGAGATAAAAAAATCGAAGGTATCTCAGATATCAGAGATGAATCTAACATGCAAGGTATTAGAATTGTTATCGAATTAAAGAGAGATGGAAATGCAAATGTAATTTTAAATAAATTATATAAATATACTCCACTTCAATCTTCATTCGGTATTAACATGCTTGCTATTGTTAATGACGAACCAAAAACTTTAAGTTTAAAACAAGTATTACATTACTTTATTAAACACCAAAAAGAAGTTGAAACAAGAAGAGTAATTTTTGATAAAGAAAAAGCAGAAGCAAGAGCTCATATCTTAGAAGGTTATATTATTGCTGCTGATAACATTGATGACATTATTGCTATCATGAAAAAAGCTGCAGATACAAATGATGCTAAAGCAAAATTAATGAAGAAATATGGACTTTCTGAAATTCAAGCACAAGCTATTGTTGATATGAGATTAAAAGCTTTAACTGGACTTGAAAGAGAAAAAGTTCAAAATGAACATGATGAATTAATCAAATTAATTGCTGAATTAAAAGCAATTCTTGAAGACGAAAATAAATTATATGAAGTAATTAAAAATGAATTAATTAAGATCAAAGGAAAATTTGCTGATGAAAGAAGAACAAAATTCACATACGATACAGCAGATATTGATATTGAAGATTTAATTAAAGAAGAAACAAATGTTATTACTATGACATATCTTGGTTATATCAAGAGAATGCCAATTGATCTATACAGATCACAAAATAGAGGCGGTAGAGGAATCAAAGGACTTGAAAAGAGAGATGATGACTTCATTCAAAACTTATTCATTTCTGATTCACACAACTTCTTATTATTCTTCACAAACAAAGGAAGAGTATTTAAATTAAAAACATACGAAATACCTGAAAGCTCAAGACTATCAAGAGGTATGAATGTTAAGAGTATCTTATCACTTGAAGGAGATGAAAAAGTTACAGCAGTATTATCAATTAAAGAATTTGATGAAAATGTAAACTTAATCATGGCTACTAAGAAAGGTATCGTTAAGAAATCATCACTTGGTGATTATCAAAATATTAGAAAATCAGGAATCATTGCAATTGGATTAAAAGATGATGATGAATTAATCAGAGTTGCTATTACTGATGGTAAACAAGAAATCGTTCTTGCTACTCATGATGGACTTGGAATTAGATTTAATGAAAACGATGTTAGAGTAATGGGAAGAACAGCTAGTGGTGTTACTGGTATCAAACTTCACGAAGGCGATGAAGTAGTTGGTATGGAACTATTAGGAGTTGATTCTAAGATTCTTGTTGTAAGTAAACGTGGACTTGGAAAAGTATTTGATCAAAACGGAATCGGTGCTCAAAAGAGAGCTGGTAAAGGACTTAAGATCCATAAAGTAACTCCAAAAACAGGAGCTATTGCTGGTATCAGAACAGTATCTGAAGAAGATGAAGTTATGATTATTACATCTGAAGGAATTATTATCAGATTAAAGATTGATAACATTTCTGAAATGGGAAGAGTTACACAAGGAGTTAAATTAATTAACTTAGAAGAACAAGTTAGCGTAGTTGGAATTGCAAAAATTGATAATGACGACGACGAAAACGGTGAAGTAGAACAAATGGCTGAAGAAGCTAAAGCTGCTGAAAAAGAAGCAAAAGAAAAAGCAAGAGAAGAAAAGAAAGCTAGTAAAAAAGCTAGTGCAAAAAAATCTAAATCTAAAAAAGTAGAAGATGATGATGACGATGATGATGCACAACTTGGATTAGATTTAGAAGATGAAGAAAGTGATGATTAATCATGATAAATTTTAAAAACATCATTGGAAATGAAAGATTAATAAATTATGTTACTAGATCTATAAAAGAAAAATCAGATTCACATGCTTATATTCTTTTATCTGAAGATAAAGAAATGAGCAAAGAAATTGCTTATGCTATTAGTAAAGCAATGATGTGTGAAGATTTTGAAAAGAAGGATGATGCTTGTTTAGAGTGCAAAAGTTGTATGACTTTTGACTCTAACAATAATCCTGATTTTAGAATTATTAGTATAGATCAAATTAATGCAATTAATAAAGATAGTTCAACAAAAAGTAAAACAAAAATAATTTCTGTAGATCACATAAGAGATATGTTACTTAACGAAGCATTATATGCTCCAACAAATAGTAAGTATAAAATATTTGTTATAGAAGATGCAGATCTTATGACTGAGAGTGCACAAAATGCATTACTTAAAACTTTAGAAGAACCAAATGAGTTTGTAAAAATAATTTTACTTGCAGCTAAAGAAAGCTCATTACTTCAAACTATTTTTTCTAGATGCGTAACATTAAAAATTATGCCTCTTAAGAGTGAAGAAGTTAAGAAGTGGGCTCTAACAAATTTAGATCCAGTAAAATATAGTGATGAACTTAAAAATTTAGATTATTATGTTAGATATGCATCAGGTAGTATTACTAAATTAAAGCAAGCATTAAATGATTCTGATTTTGAATTTTATAAAAATGTAGCAGGAGAAGTTGCTCCACTACTTCTAAAATGTAATTTTGAAAATTTTGAAAAGTGCAAAGATATTTTGCAACAAGATGATGTTAAAAATAATATTGAAACAGTTTTAGATATACTTGAAATATGGTATAGAGATTTAGCGTTTGCTAGTAACAATATGTTATCTGATATTATCAATATTGATAAGAAAGAACTTATTCGTGAACAAGCTAGACGTTTAGATGAAAGAAGATTAGAAAAAGCTATTTATGCAATTGAAAAATTTAAAGATGATATGAAAAATCATGCTAATTATAAAATTGCATTAGAAGTTTTCCAAATAAATATAAGTGAGGTTTAAAGTGAGCAAAGTAATCGGAGTTAAAGTTAAAAAATATGACTCAATTTCTTACTACACTTGTGAAGATTATAGAGTAAACATTGGATCAAATGTTGTTATTGAAACTGCACTTGGTCTTGAGTTTGCAAAAGTTGTTATGATTGATCATGACGACTCTGCTAGAAGAGCGGAAGCAAGAGAGATTGTAAGAATTGCTACTAAACAAGACGAAGATAAGAATGAAGATAACTTGAGAAAAGAAGAAGAAGCAAAGAAAGTATTCGTTGAAAAAGTTGCATCATTTGGTCTTGATATGAAGTTAATAGACATAAGATATTTATTTGATACAAGTAAAATTATTTTCTACTTTACTTCAGAAGGAAGAGTAGATTTTAGAGAATTAGTTAAAGATCTTGCTGCTAAATATAAAGTTAGAATTGAACTTAGACAAATTGGTGTAAGAGATGAAACTAAGATGCTTGGTGGTATAGGAATTTGTGGTAGAGGTTTATGCTGTGCTACAGTTCTTGATAATTTTAAATCAGTATCAATTAATATGGCTAAAGAACAAAATATATCTTTAAATCCTACTAAAATTTCTGGAGCATGTGGTAGACTTATGTGCTGTCTTGAATATGAAAATGATGGCTACACAAGTTTAAATAAAAAATTACCTCGTGTTGGAGATTTAGTAAATACTCCAGATGGAAAAGGTACAGTTGCTAGTGTTAATACATTAAAATCTTTAGTTAGAGTTTCTTTAGAAAGCAAGAATAATAATTCTAAAGATGATGATGTTATTAAAACAGTTGACATTAGAGAGTATGAAGGTAAAGATATTAAGATTCTTGAACGTAGAAATGTTGAAGAAAACGTTGATATGGCAGAACTTAAAAAACTTGAAGATAAAGATTAATTATATAGAGAAAAGCATTTGCTTTTCTCTTTTTTGTGTAACGAATACCCCACGTTCGACGTGGGGTTCATGCTAGCTTCAG
>JAKSVV010000044.1 GCA_024407775.1 Clostridia bacterium | reverse complement strand
CTTTTTCCATAACAGCTTCTCTAATCTTGTATCCAACTTTTTCTGCTCTTTCATCTAGTTCTACTCTAATCTTAGCACTGTCTAATTTATCTTGTACTTCTTTTGCGTAGTCTAAGAATTTATCTGATACAGGTATTACTTTTACTTGTACTGGTGCAAGCCATAGAGGGAATGCTCCAGCATAGTGTTCTGTAATAATACCAATGAATCTTTCAAGTGATCCGAAGATTGCTCTATGAAGCATAACAGGAACTTTCTTTGATCCATCTTCAGCAATATAACTTAAATCAAATCTTCTTGGTAATTGGAAGTCAACTTGGATTGTACCCATTTGCCATTCACGTCCTAAGCAGTCTTTCATTTTGATATCAATCTTTGGTCCGTAGAATGCTCCATCACCTTCATTGATTCTATATTCACCTTTTCCACATAATTCATCAAGAACTTCTTTAAGTTCATCTTCAGCTTTATTCCATAAGTTAATATCACCCATGAAATCATCTGGTCTTGTAGAAAGTGTTAATTGATATTCTAATCCAAATACACTATACATGTATTTTGCAATTTCAAGAATGTTTTTGATTTCCCATGCAATTTGATCTTCTGTTACAAAGTTATGTGAGTCATCTTGTCTAAACATTCTTACTCTGAATAATCCATTAAGTTGTCCTGATTTTTCATTTCTATGAATAACGTCAACGTCATTAAATCTTAATGGAAGATCTTTATATGATCTTAATTTACTATCATATACTTTAATAGAGTTTGGACAGCTCATAGGTTTTAGGGCTTGTTCATTTCCATCAGCATCAGCCATTACGAACATATCTTCTTTATAGTGATCCCAGTGTCCTGATGTTTTCCAAAGAACACTATCATTAACTAGTGGCGCACTAAATTCATGATATCCTTTCTTTCTATGTAATTCTCTCCAGAATTCTATTAAGTTGTTATACATTGTGAATCCCTTTTGTAACCAATATGGCATACCAGGTGCTGTTTCATCAAAGAAGAATAATTCTAATTCTTTTCCTAATTTTCTGTGATCTCTCTTTTTAGCTTCTTCAATCATTTTTAAATAATCTTCAAGCATAGATGCTTTAGGGAATGATATTGCATAAATTCTTGTAAGCATTTTATTATGTTCATCACCTCTCCAGTAAGCACATGAACTTGATAAGATTTTAAATGCTTTAATATCACCAATGTTATCAAGGTGAGGTCCAGCACAAAGATCTGTAAAGTCTCCTTGTGTATAGAAAGAAATTGTTGATCCTTCTTCTAAATCTTCAATAAGTTCAACCTTATATGGTTCTTCTTTTTCTTTCATAAGTTTAATAGCTTCTTCTCTTGGTAATTCAAATCTTTCAAGAGCATATTTTTCTTTAACTATGTTTTTGAATTCTTCTTCAATCTTAGCACAGTCTTCATCACTAAATGGATGATCTGTATCAAAGTCATAGTAGAATCCATTATCGATACTTGGTCCAATTGCTAGTTTAACATCTGGGAATAATTTTTTAACAGCTTGTGCCATAACGTGTGATGATGTATGCCAGAATGTTCTCATACCTTCTGGATCATCTAATGTACAAACTTCAAATTTAGCATCACTAGTGATTGGCATTCTCATATCTACAACTTCATCATTTAATTTTGCACATGCCATTTTTCTTGCTAAACCTTCAGATATTTTTTTAGCAGCATCGATTACTTTGCATCCATCTTCAACTTCAAGGATGCTTCCATCTTTAAGTGTTAGTTTAATCATAACTACTTCCCCCTTTTAAATTTTTTATTTAAATTGATCATATAAATCATTAATAAGATTTTTGTTATTATATATTTATTATCTAAAAAAATTATAATAAAAAAATCGCGAATAAACATTCCTTATTGAGGCATGTTTACACGCGATTCCACTCAACTTAACATAGTAAGTTAATATATAATATAATAATAAACTCTAAATAATCTATGTTATCTCATTATGTTTTAACCCTAACAAGGGATGCCTTATACTAGATATAAAATATTTTTCCAAAGCATACTCAAAGGTTGTTTTCAATTATCTATTACTCGGTGAGCTTTCAGCCGGTGACTCTCCTTCTCTACAGTCTAGTTATAATTTACTCGTCCTTATCAACGATTTACTTTATTTAAATTATGTATTTAGTATAGCACTAGTTTATAATAAATGCAATATACTATTTATAAAAAATATATCGGTAATAAAACTGTAATATTATATGATAAAAAAATTTATGTAAAAAATTATATAAAGAAAAAAGTTGTCTCAAAAAAATTTGAAACAACTTTTTTCTTTTTCATTATATGCTGCCCGTTTAGGGCTTTGTTATTTTGAATTCATTAAATCAAATCCTAATCGATGTATACCAAGTTTGAATTAGTAAATGATATAATAATTTCTTCCTGTTTGTATTCCTCTTTTATCATTTTTGCAAGACGAATAACACACTCACGATATTTCTCATCGTCATTACAGAAATTATTATTACGATCACCCATATATGTAAAAGTTACTTCTCCGCCATAAGGGCACTGCCATTCATTTTTATATATAGCAGAATTTTTAATAAGTACACCTGATACATATATATTCGTTTCATCCTCGATCTGTTTAATAAATTCTTTTATTTTTTCACCAACTTCTAGTTTGTTTGCTTCAGTATTATTTTTACTAAAACCTTCATTAACACCAAAAGTTAAAAAATAATGTGTCGACTGCATATTTACCTCCAGCCTAGAACGATTAAAAATATCGCAAACAATATCTTAATTACAATTATTGAATACTAGTTATTTGCCTGAGAGGAAACTTTCTAACGCTAAGATCACTATCTAATCTAACAATGATTGTATCATAACCTTTCTCAGCTCTTATGAGAGTACCTGTATAGATCTCATCATGATACATGAAAGCGACATCATCTCCTCTTTTGAAAATTTTTCTCTTAATCTTAAGTTCATCATTTCTGATTTTAAACTTCATTCAATAATCTCTCCTTGTTGTTCTAATTTTTTGTTCTTATTAAATTGTAGTTTGTTATCATTGATGGGGAATCTGTTTTTTTATTTTTTCGCTACTACGGTTTTGATAAATAATATTCAAATTCTTCTTCTATAATTTCTTTTTGAAAATTATAATTATCAGCTACATAGCTAGCAAAATTTTCTTTTCCGATTTCTCGGATTTTAATATGTTCATATTCCCGAACACTTAATACATTGTTTTCATCAACGTACATGTGATAAACATCTGCGTAAGATATATCAGCACAATCTATTTCAGTTACTAATGCGTAGACATCTCCCTCTTTTACTGGAGAAAATGTGTAACCGAATTTTTCATTCATGTAATGCTGATAATGTGGCTCGCTACTTACCTTAACCGTATTATCATTTGAAAATAGTAATACAGAAAAACTGCCCATTGATCCCGTTCCAAAATTAAGAACAGTGATTTCATTACTTACTTCATCACATATAGGATTAGAAGTTTCAATTTTCTCAAAACGTTTTTCAGGTAATACCACGATTAGATATATCGATAAGATATATAAAACTAATATAACTAATGCTACTATTCTTAGTTTTGGTTTCTTCGCTGATTTAACAAGAAGAACTATAAGAGTAATAACAATAATTATTGCAGATATGAAAATACCAAACACGAGTATTATTCCTGCGCCATTCATTAATCAATCCTCCTAATTTATTTTTGTAATGATCGATGAAATTAATGCATTCACCTTAAAGTTAAGCCCTCAAATGTAAGTGTTTTAATTGTCTTAATCCAATGCTCTTTACCTCCCAAACACTTAATGCTTTAACTAATATGAATTCTTTTATTTAATTGTAATAATGCGGTTAATATCCGCAAATAAGTAGTCTCATTATATAACGAGACCAGGTTTTTGTCAATAAAAAAATGCACTAAGTAAGTGCATTTTTTTATAATAAATTCAATATTAAATTGTTTAACGATTAGCTTTTATCAATGGATACGATGCCATCAAGCGGAATCATTCTAACTGCTCCAATTCTAAGTCCTTCATCATGTTCTCTAATGTAAAGAAGGTTGAATTCATCGCAAAATCCAGCAAGTACACCAGTTATAATCCTAGTACCTGTATTAATGATAACATCTTCACCCTTTACGAATTCTTTGTCATCAACAAAAAATCTAATCGTAGTTTCAAATTTGTAGTTAATCATAACAATAGCCTCACTATGCCTGATACTCTATCTCAGATACATCCCTTAAGTCACACCTAAGATACTTATCTTTCATGTTACCGAAATCGCCTTCCTGCTTAATCCAGAATGCATCATAATCTTCAATGATAGATACGATAAATCCGTTTCTTCTCTTATCTCTCATCATAAAAGTTACATGATCGCCTTCCTTAAAAGACTTGTCGCCATCGATAATTTTTCGTTCAACTTCAATCTTAAGCATACTAATTCCTCCATGATTACTTGTACCCACCAAAGTCTGGCAAGTCCATATCATCTAAGTTATACTTTGTTTCTGCGCCATTTTCTGTGTTACGAACTACTATTGTGTTGTTCTCCTCATCAATGGATACTAAGCATCCGTTAAGTCTCTTTCCTCTCAAGTGGAAAGTAATATAGTCACCTACGTGATACTTATATCCTTGAAGGATCAGTGTCTTTTCAACTACTATCTTATACTTTTTCATAGTATCAACCTCCTAAAAATATAAGCTATATAGTTACTATTAAAAACAAATTTATATTTATGCCGTTATCATATCACGAAAGCCCCTTTTTGTCTACTTTATTTGAAAATTACCTAACTTTGCCTTTAATTTTTTAGTATTTTAAGGGCAAATTAGCATATTAGGCATAAAATTAGTATAAAAAAGTATGAAACAAAATCCTTAAGTGCTAGTAAAATACATGGTTACACGCTAAAAATAGGACTTTTTGTGATTTTTTCCTTCATTATATATAGGTATTATTTAATATATTTATATAAATTTATAGATATTTTTCTATACAATCTAAATTAATATGATATGATAATACTAAGAAAACAAATGAAAGGACATAATGATATGGATAGTGTAAATCCTAAGTACTATAGTGTAACTCAATATAATAAAGCTATCAAAAAGTTTTTAGATGATAAACCAGAACTTAGTGATGTTCATATGGAAGGTGAAATATCAAACTTTAAAGGTCATACTAGAGGTCATTTATATTTCACACTTAAAGATGAAGAATCAAGAATGAGTGCTGTTATGTTTCAAGGTAATGCTTCTTACTTAAACTTTGAACCTAAAGATGGTGATAAAGTTTTAGTAGATGGTAAGATAAGTTGTTATACTGCAACAGGTTCTTATCAAGTTTATGTAGAGTCAATGGTCTTATCAGGTAATGGTGATCTTCTTCAAAAATTAGAAGAGTTAAAAGCAAAGTTATCTAAAGAAGGATTATTTGATGATGCACATAAAAAAGCTATACCTAAATATCCAAAAAGAATTGGTATAGTAACAGCATCAACTGGAGCTGCTATACGTGATATCTTAACAACTATTAAAAGAAGATATCCACTTTGTGAGACAATATTATTCCCTTCTCTTGTTCAAGGTGAACTTGCTAAAGATGATATTGTTAAACAAATTAAAAAAGCACAGGAATATGATCTTGATACATTAATTGTTGGACGTGGTGGTGGATCTATTGAAGACTTATGGGCATTTAATGAAGAGATTGTTGCAAGAGCAATTTATGAATGTCCTATTCCAGTTATATCTGCAGTAGGTCATGAAATAGATTTTACTATAGCAGATTTTGTTGCTGATATGAGAGCTGCAACTCCTACTGCTGCCGCTGAACTTGCAGTTCCTAATATAATAGAACTTGCTAGTGAAATAAAACAAAAACAAATTAGATTAAATAAAACTATTAAAAATAAATTAGATTTTGAAAATCAAAAACTTGATGGATTTATTAATGATTCAACAAATGTTATTAAACATAAATTAAAAAATGCTATTAGTATGTTTAATCAAATAAAACAAAATCATATATTAAATAATCCTAAAGATATTTTCATAAAACAAAATAATAGTTTAGAGTTATTAATTAATAAATTAGAATTATTAAATCCTCTTAGTGTTCTTAAAAAAGGATACCAAGTTACAGAGAAAAATAATAAAGTTATTACATCAGTTAAAGAATTAAATAAAGATGATGATATATCAATTAGATTTACTGATGGATTTGTAAAATCAAAAGTAAGTGAGGTAGAAATAAATGAGTAAAGAAGATGAAAAGAATTTTGAAGAATTAATGGATGAATTAAATACATTAGTTAAAGATTTAGAAGGTGGTAATACTAACCTTGATGAATCAATAGACAAATATACTAAAGCTATGACAATAGCTAAAGCATGTAATGAAAAATTAGATAATGCTCAAGGTGCTGTAAATAAAATTTTAAAAGATAATGGTTTCCTTGATGATTTTAATGTTGAAGAATAAATGAATAAATAAATAAAAAAATAAATAAAAAGAAATTAATATAAATTTGGAGGTTAATATGCCAAGAAAGAAATTAATTGATGAAGAAAAATTAGAACAAAAAGCACAAGAAGAATTTAATGAAGGAATAGAAAAAGCACAAGTAATATTAGAAGATGAAGATAAAGTAGAAAAACTTTTAGAAAAATTAGAAAAGAAATTAACAAAGGTTCCACTAGTTGGAGATAAACTAAGTTATGTACCAACATTAATTTCATTATTAAGAAGTTATGTTAAAAAAGAATATACTGATATTCCAGTTGGATCTATGATAGGTGTTGTTAGTGCATTAACATACTGGCTTGCTCCTATTGATATCTTACCAGACTTCTTAGGAATATTCGGATTCACTGATGATGCTATTGTTATGGGATTCTGTCTTAATATGATTAAAAGTGATTTAGATGATTATATTGCTTGGAGAGAATTTAAAGAAAATACATTAACAAGTGATGATGATTTTACTTATCCAGAACAAAAATAATTTATAAAAAACTAAATGAATAAAATAAATTAATTTATAAAACAAAAAACACAAATTTAAAATTTGTGTTTTTTGTTTTTATCTTATTATTTTTATTTTATATTTGTTAATTATCCTTCAATGTCATCGATGTCATCAACAAAATATGTTAGTTCTATATGATTATCTTCTATGACTGTTTCTATTTTACTGAAAACAAATTTCTTATCATCATCTTCTTTGTAATAATATGAATCATCTTCTTCATCCACTACAAATCCTGTTTCTTTTAAATTATTAATATATTTATCTAGTAATGATTTATTAGTATTAAATATATGAATTTTAATAGAATCAAATTCTTTTATTAAATATATTTTTCCTTCTTTATTTGTCCACTTATAATAGTTTTTTAATAACTCATTATTATTAAACATATCAGATAATTTATCAAATGATATTTCATATCTCTTATCTATTTTTATTTTATCTTTACTAAAGATTGTTGTTAAATTAATCATGTCTTTTTCCTCTTATTATTATATTTATTTTTTATTTAATATTTTTATATGTCTTCTTTAACCATTTGCCTTCATATGATAAATCATTATCTGTGAAGTCTGATAATTTATTAGAACTACTACTTATTAAACTTGATGATTCATTTTTGTTTGATAAATTCCAACATATATATCCAGTGCCATTTGATCGTAATAAGTTAATCCATGTGTTTGCACTATCTTCATCTATGGCTCCATTACCTGATGCATCACATATTCCGAATTCAGAAACTAATATAGGTAATCCAAGCTTAATTGCTTTTTGATATTTATTTCTCAAATCATCTTTATGTGTTGCTGCATAGAAATGTAATGCATAACATATGTTTGTATAACCTTCAAGTTTATTTTGTGCTACTATATCAACATCTTGTGACCATGTTGGTGTTCCTACAATTATAATTGCATCTTTATCATTTTTTCTTATCACTTCTATCATTTCTTTAGCATATGGCATAATATCATTTTGCCATGTAACGTTACCATTAGGTTCATTACATATTTCATAAATAACATTATTATTATCTTTATATAAATTACTCATTTCGCTAAAGAATGATTTTGCATTATCTTTATATATATTTGGATTGTTATCATTTAAGATATGCCAATCTATTATTACATACATTCCAAGTTTGGTTGCATAACTAACACCTTTTTTAACTAGCTCATGCATTTCTTTTTTATATCCGCTATTAGGATCAGAATACATTGCAAGTCTTATTGTGTTAACATTCATATCATCACGTAATGTTTTAAATGTATCATAATTTACATAGTCAGGAAACCATGCTATTCCATGTGTTGATACACCTTGAATAATAAATGTATTTCCTTTTTCATCAACTATATTTGTACCTTTAACGCTTAATGCTCCATGTAATGATACTGGAGAACCTTTTGTATTATCAGGTATATTTTCATCATAATTTATTTCTATTTTAATATCATTGTTAGTATTAGTATTAGAATTATTTTCACTATCTAATGCGATATCATTTTCATAATTAATATTTTTAACTAGTACTTCTTTTGTTTCATATTTTTTATCATTTACAAATACATCATAACAATACATATCATCACTAAATATTTTTTCATTTTTTGATGCTAGTATTATTCCAAATGTTATAAATGAATTTTTATTTATTACTTTATTATAATCAGTTGGTTTAATTATAAGTTGTTTACCTTCACTAGTTACAGCTGCATCCCATACATTTATAACTCTAGTATCGCTTACTAAATTATAATCTATTTCAAAATCATCTATAGTTTTATTTGTATAGTTTGTAATTTTAAATTCATATTGAGCAAAATTTTCATTCCCTTCTATCCAAGTATTAACCAAGTGGTGAGCTACATGTACATCTCTAACTATTACTCTTGTTCTATTATCCTTTGAATAACATACTGTACATAATAAAAAAGTAATCGCTATACATAGAAATGATATTGCTAATATTATTACATTTTTCTTTTTCATTTATTTCTCCATTATAGTTTTTCTTTTAATGCTTCAAATATATCTCCAAACTTACATGAGTTTGATGCTTTAATAAATATTACATCATCTTTATAGAATGATTCTTTATTAATATCATTTATAAAATCTTCTTTATCTTTATAATATTCTTTTTGACCAGTATATGAATCATAAGCATTTTTAATTGCTTCACCTACGAAATAAATTCTATCTACATTGTAATTATTTAATGTTTCTCCAATCTTAGTATGAATTTCATTTTCATATTCACCTAGTTCTTTAACATCACCTAATATTGCTATAATTCTATTTGAATCTTTCTTATAATTAGATAAAGTTTCTACTCCAGATTTAATTGAGTTTAAACATGAATTATAATAATCGCAAATGTATGTTATATTATTTTCTTTTACTACTTCTGTTCTTTTTGCTATGTTATTAAAACTTTCTATACCATTTTTGATTTCATCATCTGTTAAGTTATAAAGTTTTCCTACTTCCCTAGCAAGCATTGCTGCAGAAGAAATATTTTCTGTTAAGGAATTAATTTTAAATGTAAAATTATCTTTTGTTTTATAAGTAATACTACCTTCTTCTTGATTTACTTCTTTACTTGCAATATCACTTATACCTGTATATATAACTTCATTTAAGTTAGGAATAATTTCTTTATTACCTTCAACTTGTGGTAAGAAATCATCATCTTTATTTAAAACTAACTTTGCATCATCTTTCATATATTTAAATATTTCACATTTTGCTTTAAAGATATTTTCTCTTGATCCTAAATTTCCTATATGACTATCACCTATATTTGTTATTACACATGTATTTGGATTAATTGCTTCACTTATATTTTCTAGTTCTCCAAAGTGATTCATACCACCTTCTATTACTGCTAGTTCATAAGTTTTATCTAGTTCAAAAATAGTGAATGGACATCCAAAGTTATTATTTAAATTATCTTTTGTTACTAATATTTTATATTTTTGTTTTAATACACTTGCTATCATTTCTCTTGTTGTAGTTTTTCCAACACTACCTGTTATAGCTACAACAGGAATATCTAGCATATTTAAATATCCTCTTGATAATTTATTTAATGCTCTTTGTGTATCATCTACTAAAATTATTTTTGATTTATTTTCTTCACTTACTTTATCTAAGTTTGATGCTATGGCATATCTTGCTCCACTAGTAATAGCTTGATTAATAAATTCATGGCCATCAAAAACTTTACCTGCTAGTGCAATATATATATCTCCATCTTCAATGGTTCTAGTATCCTTTGATATGTTATGAATAATAATATTACTAGCATCACTTATATCATTATTATTTTCTAATTTACCTTCTGTCCAGTCAAGGACATCTTTTAATGTGAACTTTTCCATGTATATCTCCCAAATCATTTATATATAAAAGTATATATTAAAAAATATTTAATTCAACAAGATATATAGCCGTTTTTAGTCCATTTACAAAACTTAAAAAATTTTAAAGTTTTGTAAATGAAACTATTGATTTATAGTAAAAGGTGATGTATACTATACTTATAAGCCATTTACAAAACTCAAATTTTTTTAAAGTTTTGTAAATGAGTCTAAAACGGAGGATATATAATGAAAACTATAGCAAGAGATAAATATCTTAAAGAATTAATTTCTCTTCGAGGCACACCTGATATTAAAATCATTACCGGTATGCGTAGAGCAGGAAAATCTGTTTTGCTAGAAGAATATATTAATTATGTAGTAGAAAATGATAAAAAAGCTAATATCATATACGTCAATTTTTTTGATTTAAAATATGATAATTTAAAAGAATATCATGCTCTTAATGATTACGTTGAAAACTTATATAAGAAATCAAAAAACAATTACATATTTATAGATGAAGTTCAACTATGTGACAAATTCGAACTTGCAATAAATAGTTTACATGCATCACATAAATATGACATATATATAACAGGATCAAATGCGTTTCTTTTATCTAGTGATTTAGCTACTCTATTCACAGGAAGATATATGAGTATTCATGTACTACCATTTAGTTTTAAGGAATATGTTTTATATAACAAAAAAATTAAAGATATTGATGTTCTATTTGACAACTACATAAATGATGGTGGAATTTCAGGAACTTATCTATACAATGAAGAAAAACTAAAGAATGATTACATTACCAATATAATTGATACAATTGTTAAAAAAGACATTAAAGATAAATATAACATCGCCGATTTTGACTTAATGGATAAGATAACAAATTATTTAATGAATAATATCGGAAACGAAACATCACCAAATAATATTTCAAATACACTTACTTCTATAAAAATAAAAACAAATCACAATACAATCAGTTCATATTTAAATTATCTAGCAAGATCATATATGTTTTATGAAGTTAAGAGATATGACATTCAAGGCAAGCAATATTTAAAAACAAATAGTAAATACTATCTTGCAGATCATAGTATGAGAAAAGCTAAATTAGGCAAAAAGAATCAAGATATCGGAAGAATATATGAAAACATAGTAGCGCTTGAATTAATAAGACGTGGATATGAAGTATATGTTGGTAAACTTTATAATAAGGAAATTGATTTTGTTGCTATGAAACGAGATGAACAAATTTATATTCAAGTTTCAGATAATATATCATTCGAAGAAACTTTTAAACGTGAATATTCACCTTTGCTTAGTATAAAAGACGCTTATCCAAAAATGATTATCGCAAGAACAAAACACGATGATTACACTTATGAAGGAATTAAAGTTGTTGATATCGCAAGATGGTTAAATGAAAGTTATGAATAATATTAATTTTAAAAATATAAATAAAAAAAATAGATAAAGAAAAAATTTCTTTATCTATTTTTTTTATTTTTATAAATTATATTATATTATTTTGCAACGATGTTAACAATCTTACCTGGTACATAAATTTCTTTTACGATATTTACTTCACCAACTTCTTTAGTTAATGTTTCTTTAGCTAAGCTTAGTACTGTATCTTTATCAGCATCTACTGCTACTACTACTTTGCATTTTAGTTTTCCATTAACTTGTACTGGTATTTCAATTTCATTATCTACCATCTTTGATTCATCATATGTTGGCCATGCTTCATATGCTATTGTGTTATCATGACCAAGCATTTCCCAAAGTTCTTCTGTGATATGTGGTGCTATTGGGTTAAGTAATTTTACAAAACCTTCAGCCATATCTTTAGGTAATTTATCTTGTTTATAAACTTCATTAATAAATATCATCATTTGTGATATTGCTGTATTAAAGTTTAATGTTTCAAAATCGTTTGTTACTTTTTTAACTGTTTGGTTATAAACTTTTTCAAGTTCTTCACATTTTTCATCTGTTACTTTACCATCTTCGAAGATTCTATAAATTCTATCTAAGAATTTTTTAGCTCCTTCAACACCTTGAGCACTCCATGGTTTAGATGCTTCGAGTGGTCCCATGAACATTTCGTATAATCTTAATGTATCTGCTCCGTAATCACGAACGATATCACTTGGGTTAACTACGAATTCAGGGAAACGTTTACCCATCTT
>JAKSVV010000043.1 GCA_024407775.1 Clostridia bacterium | reverse complement strand
ATGTTAATGATAATGAAGTAAAATTAGCAAATAGTAATACTGGTGAAAAAATAAATAAAGATGTTAAGTTTATACAAGGTTATGAAGATGGATCATTTAAACCAGAAAATAAAGTATCAAATATAGAACTTATGTGTATGGTTACATCATTATTTGATAATGTAGATCTTAAAGATTCAAAAATAGATTTAAATCAAGGTAATGATTTCTGGGGAGAAGATACAATTAAGAAAGCAAATATTTTAAATTTAATACCAGGTGATGTTAATGATAAAAATTATGATGTTAATAATAAAGTAACAAGATATGATTTAGCATTAGTTATTTATAACCTAATAGGTGATAAAGAAAAAGAAAATAAATTAACGAATGATAATAACTGCAATGATATCATAGGAACAAATTATGAAGAAGCAGTAACTAAATTAATTAATCTTGGAATAATAAGAGGATATGAAGATGGCTTATTCCATGGTGATAATGAATTATCTAGAGCTGAAGCAGTAGTAATAATAAATAGAACATTAAAATCACTAGGAATAAATAAAATATCAAATAACTTTAAATCATATTTTAATGACTTAGATATAACTCACTGGGCATATGATGAAATAATGAGAGCAGCAAATTAAAAATAAAATTTATAAAACTAAAAAGTGCATATATTTATATATGCACTTTTTCTTATAAAAATTTTCTTGAAAAAAATATTCCTCTTGTTATAATTATTTTATGAATATTGTATAAATAAAACATAGGAGAGAGATATGACATTCTTAGATATTTATAACACAGTAAAACAATTTGATGCATCAGATATTCACTTAAACGTTGGATATAAACCAGCAGTAAGAATATATGGTGATATTGTTTACTTAGATGAATTCCCTGTAATTACAGATAGAATAATGAGACTTATCGTTGATGAAGTAATGATGGGTAGAGTAAGTATTAAATTATTATATGATGCAAATGGTGAAACTGACTTTAGTTACTATGTTGATGAACAACGTTTCAGAGTTAACTTATATAGAGTTATGGGAAGTCCTTCATTAACATTCCGTATTATTAAAAAGGATGCAGTACCTGCTGAAGTACTAGGAATAGATGGTATAGCAGGAAAAATAGCATCACTAGAAAAAGGACTTGTAGTAGTAACAGGACCTACTGGTTCAGGTAAATCAACAACACTAGCATCAATAGTTGAATATATAAATCAAAGAAAACCTCTTAAGGTTATAACAATTGAAGACCCAGTCGAATTTAAATTCACACCACGAAAATGTATTATTAACCAAAGAGAAGTTGGACCTGATACAAAGAACTTTGCTAACGCACTTCGTGGAGCACTTCGTGAAGACCCAGATATAATTCTAGTAGGGGAACTTAGAGATGCTGAAACAATTAACGTAGCATTAACAGCAGTAGAAACAGGGCACTTAGTTTTAAGTACACTACATACTCAATCAGCAGCACAAACTATCTCAAGAATCATTGATGTATTCCCAACAGAGGAACAAAATAGAGTAAGATCACAATTATCTCTATCACTAAAAGTATCAATGTCTCAAAGATTAGTTAAGACTTGCGATAAACCAGGAAGAGCATTATGTGAAGAAGTACTAGTAGTAGATAATGAAGTAGCACAATTAATTAGTGAAGGTAATATTAGTGAAATAATGAAGCGTATGCAAAAGATGGATGATGGATATACTAAGACTATGGATAAGACATTAGCAACATTATTTAAGAATAAACGTATAGATCTTAATGAAGTATTAAGATATGTATCAGATAAAAAATATACTGAAGAATTAATTAATGGTTAAAATAAAAAATTAAAATAAAAACAAAATTTTAATTATAAAAATAAACAGGTATAAAAAAATAAAGAAGGTTATATGACAACAAAAAGAAAAAGTAAAGTAACAAAAAATTTATTAACAGCATATAAGAAAAATAAAAGAGCGAAAAAATTTAATGCAAAAGAATATTTAAAAAAGAATGTAATAAATAAAGATGGAAAAGCTGTTATACCAATACATCTAAAAACAAAAGATGAAATGTATAATAAACATGATCCAAGAGGAATAACATTATCAAGTGATATTCGTGATTACATTGATGAAGTAGCATATGATATTCCTTATGAATATGAAATAACATATGAAATACAATGTGATGAAAAATTAACTGATGAAGATAAAGAAAACATGGAGAAAGTAGTTAAGACTTATTATGGACTAGAAATAGCAGGAGTAGAATTTGATATTAAGATTTGTAAAAATAGAAGTAATTTATTATTTGCAGTATCAATCATATCAATTATATTATCAGCAATAAGTTTTAAATATTTTGATGGATTATTTTTAGAATTAATTTTAATAGCTCTTTGGTTCGCAATATGGGAAGGCATAGATGTTATCTTTTATGATAAAGGTGATTTAGATTATGACCTTGCTGATGCAGAACAATTATATAGAGGAACAGTAACTTTTAAGGAATAAAATAAAAATTATATAAAACTTGAAAGAAAAAAACATGATAAAAAAATATAATCTAATATGGTACGCATTGTTGATAATGAATTTTTTGTTTTGCTTAAGTATAATAATTTTTTCTAATAATCATAATGAACAAATAGACATTACTTCTTTTCCAGTTAATTATAGAGGAATAATGCTTTTGACATTAATATTTACAATCAATTGTATTTTGTTATTATTTATAATGAATAAAAAACTATTGTCATTAATGTTTTTGAATTTAGTACTATTACTTTTATATATTTTTTATGATAATGAAATTATAATTAATTCTTATACATATACAAATGAAATTATTATTATTATAACACAATTTATTTCTTGCATTACATATTGTATTTTAAATATTAAAAACCGTATCAAAAATTAATTTGATACGGTTTTTTGCTTGTCTACAATTTTTAGGATAAATACATGCACGTTTTGAGACGCTGATTAAAGTACTCCACTTTCTAAGATAGCAAGTGTTTTCTTATCAGTGTCAATTTCACATTCTGCTCCAATAGGAAGAACTGTCATAGGAGTATGATGAACAAAGTCAACGTTCTCTAAGAGAATTAAATCTTTCCTATTTACTTCTTCGTTTATTACTTTTAGTAATGTTTTTCTTGAAGCTTCGTCAAGTTTTCCTGTTACGATTGCTTTGCAATAATCAAAGGCTCCAGTTACCGCTAATGCTCTTAAGTTATGAAGACCTGAAAGAGGACTATCGTATGAATTACAATGTTCTATAAAGAGTATTGTATTATCATAGAATGAATCTTTAAATGAATACCTAGATGCAAGCATTTGATTTGCGGGACCTGGTATCATAGTCATAATTTGGCCTCTTACTTTTCCTTCGCCTTGAAGCACTTTATAGCCATCATTTTTTGTCCAGACAATATCATCTTTAGTAAGACTACTATTCCATTCAATAGGAGTAGTTTTCTCTGCCGGATTAATGTTTCCGATGACACGATCACTAAATAAAGTTTTTCTTATTGCTTCTTTAGTGTAACTATCAAGTTCTCCAATCTGTCCAATAGGTGTTAATACATTTGGTCCGTAATATGATCTTACTCCATAATAAGTAAACACATTAATCCATGATGCAATGTCACTATAACCCATAAATACTTTAGGATTGTCATGAATAACATTATATAATACATCAGGATGAACATATTTTATTACTCTATAAGAGTCATCTCCGCCCATATTACAAATGATACCTTTTATTTCTGGATTTTCGAGTGCCCACTTAAGATCAAACCATCTTACTTCTGGATTTTGATAAAGATACATACTTCCACATAATGCATGAGGTGCTTCAACAACTTTAACTTTAAATTCTCTTTCAAATCTTTCCTTAGCTAATTCATATCTAAAAATCATGTCATCATCTCCAGCCCTTCCGCCAGATAGAGATATAAAGCAAACTGTGTCGCCTTCTTTTAGTTTTTTTGGTACAATTAATTCTTTCATGTTGTCTCCTTTAAATAAGCTCTTTAACATGTTCCAAATTACTATAGTGTGATATTGACAAAATCACTAGTGAGTGATATAAAGTTATCACAACTTTTTGTAATGCATATTTTATAACGTATCTGATGTGATGTCAATAAGAATTTTATAGAAATACGCATTCATGAATATTAATTTGTACTTATATAAGTATATTGTGGAGGGTAAGGAAATATGTTTGTTGAAAGACTAAACAAAGATCAGGTTTATGCATTTTTAAAACAGGTTTATCCAAATTATTCGATAGCAGGATTATATCTTACAGGAGATAAAGATTGGTCAGCTAGTGTTTGTAACGAGCGTTCTACTATTGATTATTCTTGGAATGATTATCTTAGCGATTTCATGGCTTCTAGAAATGAAAACGAATGGATAGAATATCTCTATCATATTTTCGGTGAGGAGTATAAGAGAGCATACTTAATGTCATTTCTTGAAGATATGATGGAAGATATACCAAAATGTTTTGGAGATGTAGCATTGAAATTTGATTATTAAAAATTAAAACAAAAAACAAACAAAAAACAAAAATTAAAAAGATGACTTAAAATTTTTAAGTCATCTTTTTGTTTATAAATTTATTTTTATTTTTCATAAAATATTTTTTCTAAAATAATTTTTTTAAAAATATTTTTTATTAAATGAAGAATCCAAAGAAGGCAAGTAATACCCCGAAGATAATACCGTAAACCCATCCGATTGTATTAAACCATGAGTCTTCCATTTCTCTGAAACTAAATTTAATAAATACTGTCCAAGGAACTCCAATGATAAGAGTAATAGTAATAACAGCGAATGCTTTTATTACTTTAGAGATATCTGTAGTTCCAAGTAATATTGCATTATTCATAAGCGATAATATTATTGCTACCCATGTTATTAGTAGTAGTGAGAAAGTAATACAGAACGTTAAACCAAATGTTTTATTAAATGAGAATACTCTCTTTCCAACTTTAAATACACTAATTTCTTTTTCTTGTTTTAATCCCCACCATTCTTTTATGATAGCCATAAATTCTGATGCTTTAATTTTTTCAAAGTGTTTTTTAACATAAGCAAATAATATAAGTACATTACATGTACTCCATGTATATGTTTCTGAAGTAGCTGATGATTTCCAACCTTTATATACTGGATCTTGTAATGATATTAAATAATCTATTCCATTAATAAGAACTTCACTAGAATAATTTATTGAATAAGTAAATACTAATGCATCAAGTGCAATTGTTGTAGAGAAATGTTTAAATGAAACTTTAATATCTCCCTTTAAACTAAATTCAGTAAATAGATCCCAGTGACCATCTGCATCTTGTGTCTTTAATAAATATTCCGCTGCTTTATTAAGTTGTAATTTATAAGCATGAGGTTTAGCACTCTTAATAGCCATCATAGCATAACCTGTTGTTGCAGCATTACTTAAATATTGTAGTTCAAGTTGTCTATATGATAAGTTAATCTTTCTTATGTAGTCATTAGTAATACTATTTTTATTAATATTACCCCAACCACCATCTTCATTTTGTTGTTTTAAAATCCAGTTGATAGCTTTTTCAATTGCGTTCTTTTGATAGTCAGTAGGTTCAAAAACGATTTCACTCATTATCTTAACAACTTGTGCTGTTCTTGATACTGATGATACGTCACCTTTAAGGTCTCCCCAACCACCATCTTCATTTTGAGTCATGAATAGTGATCCTAATATATCAACTATAGCATTATCAACTCTTTTTCTAAGATCTGTTTTAAAAATTTGTAAGTGGTTTCTTATATCATTTAATGTGATAAGTATCCATATATTATCGATAGTTAATCTATCAGCAACTTCGATATCAACAAGCCATGCATCAACACACTCATTTAATATATCAATGGCTTCGTTATCAAGAGCATCATATTGACGAATAAATGTTGAGATAACTTCAGCAGTGTTTTCTATATTAACAGGAATATCTTGAATATAACCCCATCCTTTATTAATGTCATCGTATGCATTACATAGCCATTGGATACCATCATTAATTTCGTTTTTGAATAATGATGTTCTCTCACGTGACATAATTTCCATGGTGTTTTTCTGTGTTAGATTAGCTGCCATATATGGATCTCCTTTCACTAAAATTTTTATAATTATACATTTTAATTATAGTAGGATTAAACTTTAAGTCAATACTAAATTTTAATGGGTGAATGAAATAACAATGAATTAACTTTAAAATTTTATTGCTTGATAAAATATTTTTTGAATCTATAATTTGATATAGATTTATAAAAAAATAAGGAATGAATAAAAATGGATAATGCATTAGAAAAGAAAAGTTTTAAAAAAGAACTTAAAGAATCATTAGATTTATTTCTAGTATTTATTAAAGTTGGTTTTCTAGCATTTGGTGGAGGACTAGCAATATTAAGAGTACTGGAACAAGAGTTATGTGAAAAAAGAAATTATTTATCTAAGGAAGAAATGCTTGATTACTATATATTAAGTCAGCTTATACCTGGAATAATAATAGTATCATCATCATGCTTCATAGGTTATAAAGTTAAAAAACAAAGAGGAATATTTATAGCATTACTTGGTGTAATTATACCTAGTATTGCTGTCATAGTAGTCGTTGCATTATTACTTGATAAACTAATAGCATATAAAATTACTACTAGCATATTAAAGGGTATGAGTGTAGCAGTTACCGCTGTACTTATAGATATTAATATTGATCTTATAAGAAACAATGTTAACAACATTGTTTACTTCATAGTATTTGTATTAAGTTTTATATCTATGAGATTCTTTAATGTCTCAATAGTTTTCATAGTACTAGCATCTATTATGATTGGATTATTTTATAAAGAAAAAGAAATTAGAAGTGAAGTATTAAAAGATAATAATAATGTAAAGGAGGATAAGTAATTATGCTTAAAATTTTCCTTACATTTATATATACAGGTTTCTTAGCATTTGGTGGAGGACTTGCAACTATTCCTATCTTATATCAACTTATGGTATTACCTGGTGAAATATTAGAAGAAGACTTTTATAATATGATAGCAATATCACAAGCAACTCCTGGACCTGTAGGACTAAATCTTGCAACATATGTTGGATTTAGCGAGGGAAGTATACTAGGAGCACTAGTAGCATCATGTGCTATAGCTATCCCATCACTACTTGGAGTATCAATCCTAGCAAGAATATATGAAAAAGTAAAAAATAATAAAACAATGCTTAGAGTTATGAAAGTATTAAGAAGTGCAATATGCGGGATAGTAGTCATAGCAGTATTAAAGTTACTTAAAAACTCACTATTTAACCTTCCAGAAGGTATGGTAGCAAATAAAATATCAGACTATATATCATTCTTAAATTACATAGATTATAGTGCACTTATACTTATGACTTTATTTATCTTATTTATGAGATTTAGTAAGAAAAAATATACCCCAGCAATATACATAGTAGTAGGTGGAATCTTAGGAATATTTTTATTTTAAAAAATCCTTATAAAACCTTAAAAAATAAAACGTAAAATTGATTGACTTATAAAAAAATATATAGTAAATTATTACGTATAGGTTAAATTGTTTTTATTATAAAACCAATAATAAAACTAATAATTAGTTTGATATATTTTAAAGTATATTAAAAAAGATAAAGGTGGAGAGATGAGTACGATTCAAGTTTTTACAGACACAGGATCTGACATGACAAATGAATTAATAGCGCAGGGAATAAAAATAGTACCTTTATATATAACATTCGATGGAAAAGAATCATTAAAACAAATGATAGATCTAGACCTAGAAGAATTTTACGATAGAATGAGAAAACCTCATGACTTCGTACCAAAATCAAGTCTAGCATCAATCCAAGATTACTATGATATCTTTGAAAAAGAATTACAAGAAGGTAATGATGTTTTATATATCTGTATGAGCGGTAAATTTAGTTCAACATTAGGAGCAGCTAATAACGCTAGAGATATGTTACTTGAAGAATATCCAGATAGAAAAGTTGTAGTAGTTGATTGTAACACAATATCATATGGACAACATTATATTACTAAAGTAGCTAAAGAAATGATTGATAATAATAAAACACTAGATGAAGTAGTAGAAGTTATAGAAGATATTAAACCTAGTGTACATTACTTCTTTACAGTAGAATCACTTAACTATCTAAGAGATGGTGGAAGAATAGGTGGTGGAGCTGCATTACTTGGTGAAGTATTAAATATTAAACCAGTATTAAAAATTGAAGATTGTCATATTGATGCAGTAGGTAAAGTAAGAGGAAGAAATAAATCACTTGATGCAATACTTGATGAATTAATAAAATTCATGGAAGGTAAAAACATTGATGATTATGAATTCGTATTACTAGAAGGTGATGTACCAGAAGAAGCAAGTGAATATAAAAAAGAAGTACTAGAAAGATTAAATCTAAAAGATATAGTTACTTGTAAACTTGGTATCTCAATAGGATTACATGCAGGACCTGGAACAATGGGACTTGGTGTAATGAAAAGATATAAAGGATAAAAATCAATTAGATAATAATTAATTAGAAATTAATAAAAAGATTATATAAAAAAGCAGGAAGTAATTCCTGCTTTTTTGTTTGACAAAAATAAGAGTTTCGTGATAAGATACACGTTGAAAATAAATAAAAATTTGTAGTAAGTATTAACTACATTTAAGGAGTGATGAATATGGCACATGTAACAAAAGAATTAGTCATTAATTGCGCACTAATTTATGTATCTTATTATTCTGATTTCAGAAGAACCATGGTCAGCGCCAAAGAAGTCGATGAATTAAGACGAGCATTAGAAACTGATGAAGAGTTTAGTAAAGCACCTGGATTATTTACGCTAGGTGAAGATTCAGAAAACATTTATTTTACATCTCTTTCTAAGGAAGGCAATTATTATTACATCTTAAATCCAAACATGGATTTTGATAAGATAAGAAATGATATCTTAGGAAGATTAAAATATTTTCCTGTAATAAAAGCCTTAGATAAAAATGAAGTTTTAATAAAAATTGGCTTAGCAAAAGAAAATGGTGAGATTAAGTGGTTTGAATAATTAGGAGAGACTATGAAAAAAATTGACATTGTATGTGACATTGAAACCTTAGGAACAAAACCAGGAAGTGCAATCATTCAGATAGCAGCAATAGCAGGATCTTTTGTAGATAATAAAACTTATGCGGTGTTTAATGAATACATTAAACCAGATAAAACATCTAACATTGATCTTGATACAGTTGTCTGGTGGTCTACCAAAAATTCCGAATTGTTTAAGAAGATTCTTGAAGCAGGAAAAATTAATGAGCATGATGCAATAGCTAAGTTTGTATGCTGGATGGAAGATGTAAGAAAAGAAGTAGCAGATAATGAAGAAGATAAGAAAGCAGAATTGCTTTTCTGGGGTAATGGAGCATTATTTGATAATATATTTATCAAAACATCTTGTGAAAAATATGGTGTTACTTATCCTATTAAGTACTGGAATGATAGAGACTTAAGAACTCTTTATTCACTGTATGCTATAAAACATAACATTTCAGAAAAAGAACTTAAAGAAAAATTAGCACCAGCTGGTTTTGTTGCACATGATGCATTAAATGATGCAGAACTTGAGTTTATTGTCGGAACAAAAGTATTCGAAGATTTACTTAAGTAAAAAATAATTAACAATTTCATATTGATTAAAATAAAAGTGAAGAAATTTTTTCTTCACTTTTATTTTTTTTCCTATATAATAATTAGATAGATAATAATAAGACAAATATGTAAAAATATTAAAAATATTATGCAAAAAATAAAAAAGGAACTAATTATGGATAACGAAAAAATTACAATTAAATATTTAGGACATGCATTTTTTAAAGTACAAGTTAATGATAAGATAGTAACATTTGATCCTGTTGATCCTAAAACAGGCTATACATTCGATGAAAAAATAGATACTAACTTATCATGTATAAGTCATAATCACTATGATCACTCTTATACTGATGCATTAAATATTATTCCTCGTGATGATTTTAATGAAAGCAATGTTAGAGTAGTACCATCATTCCATGATGATAAAGTTGGAATGCTAAGAGGAACAAATGACATTAACATTGTAGACATTGATGGATTTAAAGTGTGTCACTTAGGAGATCTTGGCCATGAACTAACAGATGATTTAATAGAAGAGATTGGTGAAGTTGATATTTTATTTATACCTGTCGGCGGAGTATATACTATCGACGGACAAAGTGCAGTCAAAGAAATTGATAAGATAAAAACTAAAATAGTAATACCAATGCATTATAAAACTGATAAATTAACTTTTGATTTAGATAGTGAAGAAAAATTTACTATCATAGCAAGAAGAAGACATCAAGTTATAAATTTATATATGGATGAAATTAATTTTACTAGAAGTGAACTTGATGAAATCAATTATGATGAAAAAAGAATATATGTTTTAAAAGCAAAATAATAAAATAAAAAAATATTAAGGAGTATAAAAAACTTATGGAAAAAGATAATGATTATTTAAGAGATCAAATATTAAAAATGAATGAAGATACATCACTTAAAACTCTTCAAGAATATAGTAATGAGATGGAAGACATTCGTGGTTTTAAAAATGATATATATCAAACAATGTTATATCTAACAGAGGAAATGGGAGAACTAGCTAAGGAAGTTAGAAAGAGTGAAAAATTATATCTAGATCCAACAAAAAACAATGAAGTAGATCTAGAAGGTGAAGTAGCTGATGTATTTATGTATTTACTATCTCTTTGCAGAATTAAAAACATTAACTTACTTGATGCTTTTAAAAACAAAGAACTAGTAAATTGTAACAGAACATGGAACTAAAAATATTTTTATAAGTCTAAATAATAATTAAAATAAAAAATATAAATAGGAAGTAATAATTATGAGTGAAAAAGAAATTAGCGCTGAAAAAAATAAATATTCAAAAAATGATGGTAAGAAAAGAAACAAAATTATAACAGGTATATTAGGGCTTGCTTTTAATATAACTGGAATACATAGATTCTTTATGGGAAAATTTGATTTCTTTAGATATGGTTTATTAATGTTTATCTTGGCAGGAGTATTTGTTGAATGCAAAATAGATGCTTATGATGAACTTATTATAACGATTCCAGGATTTATTGTTTATGCCGAATCATTAAGTTATCTATGTATGAGTAACAGACGTTTCAATATGCTATGCCAAGCAAGAAAACTTAGAACAGAACTTAAAATATATTTTATGCCTTATGATAAACTAGAAGCATATGCTGATGAAATAGGTATGGTAATAGATAATTTATTAATAGAACAAGATATGAAAATTGATGAAGATAAAAAATTCGAAAGTGAATTAAAGAAACTTACTGAAGCATCTAAAGAATCTACAATACACATTGAAGTAATAGATAACACACATCCTTTTACTAAACAAAATGATACAGTAAGTAATAATTATTATAACAATGGAATAGATGGTTCAAATATTAATGATCATGAACACATTAAAGAAGATAATTATTTAAAACAATCAATTAATGAAGCACAAGATAGATTAGATGCATATAAATCAAATGATTATTTCCCAGATGTAAATCAACCTTTAAGAGACTCTGATAGAGAACAAGTTATCAAAGAATTAAAGGATGAATTAAATTCTGGTTTAATAACTAAAGAAGAATATGATAATAAGATGAACAATTTATAAAAATAAAAAGAAAAATTAAAAATAAAAATTACAATTAAAAATAAAAATATATATGGAGGAATAAATATATGACATATACATATATACCAGTAGGAGTTTGCTCAAGACAAATTACTGTTACATTAGGCGAAGATGAAATAATAGAAAATGTTGAATTCGTTGGTGGATGTAGTGGTAACACACAAGGAGTAGCAAAACTTTGTATAGGTAAAAAAGCAAGCGAAGTAATAGATCTTTTAAAAGGTATAGATTGTAATGGTAAAGGAACAAGTTGTCCTGATCAATTAGCCATTGCTTTATCTGAAGCATTAGAAGAATATTAAAAATAAATTTAAAAATAAATTTTAAAATATATAAAGGAATAAATTAATTATGATTAAAAAATTAGAAATAGCTTTTGGAGCAATATTTATAATTCTATGCATAACAATTTGTATTACATTAAAAATGAATCAAGCAAGTGATATACTTCCTAGTGATACAATATATGATTTCTTTACTGAAATGACAGAAGGTAATTTTGATACTGCTATGAAAACATATATTAAAGATTATAAAGATAATCAACTTGATGTACTAAATGGAAACATAGATTTATATAGAAACCACTGGGCTAATTTAGGCATAGATATTATTAGCGAAACTATTAATGAAACTAATGACACTGCTAGAGTAGATATTAAAGTTAACAAATATGATATAGCAGAGATCATAGGTGATGTTAAATTAAGACTACTTAATGTTAATGAAATAAAAGAAGATGGTACATATATTACTGAAGAAGAATTAAATACACTAGCAAAACAATACATCAAAGATGCTTATGCAAATGCTAGTAATAAATATACTATAGTAACAAACTCATATACTATTAATTTGGTTTATGATGATGAACTAGAAATGTATTTAATAGATAGTGATAAAGAAATTACTGATATTCTTTTTGGTAATACATCTGATGCTGAAATACAAAAAGAAAAAGAAGAACAAATAGAAGAAGAGAATGAATCTTTCTATGAACAAAAAAATATTAATGAAGAAATTAATAATGATATAATAGGATAAAAAATATAATTATAAATAAGGAATA
>JAKSVV010000042.1 GCA_024407775.1 Clostridia bacterium | reverse complement strand
AAAAGAGCCTTATAGGCTCAGTACAAACTACCAGCTAAGCTGGTAGTTTTGATTAATTATAAATGTTCTTTTGGATTGCACTTGAGGCAAACTTCCCATGGATCGATTACTTCACCTGTAGCTTCACAGATTACTTTATCATCTTCGATTTTCATATCACCACATACTGGCGGAAAACATTTGCTGCGATCCATATCTTTGCATCCAACATCATAAGGGCATTTTCTCGTTAAATAACCGAGACATAATTCGTTTTTTGTTATTCCAGACATCTTAAGACTCCTTATAAATAAAAACAACAACGGGTTATTATTAAGGCGATTAATGCAAAACACCTTTCAATGCGTCTATAATATCATAACTTTGGATTAATTTCAATACATTAATTGTAAAAATATACCATAAATATATTATTAAAAAATGTTATTGATATTTGTTTGATTTTTCTTTTATTTACATTATAATATTCTTAAAGATTAAGTATTGAAAAGAGGAAAAAATGGGACAAAGATTAAAATTAAATGATGACTTTAGAAGAAAAATTATCAAAATATTTTTAATATTTGCATGTGTTGTTTGTGCAATTGAAGTTAGTGTAGGTATTATATTTGCAAATACTGGACAACTTGATGGATCATCAATTTGGAACTATATGTTTATAAGAACATTATTACCTACAGTATTAAACTTTGGAATGTTATTTCTTGTTTATTACGTAAATGAAAATGAACATATCGAAGATGAGACAAAACAATTAGCAATTATATTAGCTATCAGTGGTTTCTGTTATGTAGTTATTATATTCCACTCATATTACACAGGAATTATTACAGCTCTAGCACTTCCTATGGCTGTTGCAATGCTTATTGGTAATAAAAAAATGTATAAGTTATCATTTGCTTTATCAACAATTGGAGTTCTTATTCATATGTATATTCAAACATATGATTATTTATTCTGGAATGAAAGATTAGATTATGTTATAGAAAATTTCTTTGTATCTATGATTGGATTTATTGCATTATACTTCATAGGTATTGCTTTCATGGATATATTTGAAAAAGCAGTTTTATTCATGGTTGAAGAAATGAATAATGTTAAGAAAGAAAATTGGAATGTTGTTCATGATGAAACAACAGGTTTATACAACTCATTAGTATTTAATATTAAAGTTAAAGAAAACTGTAAGTTATTAAAAGAAAATAAAATTAATAAATTAAATATTTCATATTTAGATTTTGATAGTATAAAAGAATTAACAGATAATTATGGTCAAGATGCTGCAGAAACTATTACAACATTGTTTGGTAAAATCTTATGTACAAAGATGAATGAAAATGTTTTGATAGCAAAAGATGATAATGATAAATTTGTTATTTTAACAACTAATAAAGAAATTCAAGGTGTACTTGATATTATTAATGAAATTAAAGATGAAATTTTCTCAAATGAAAACATTATGATTTCTGAAGGCAAATTAACTTTTGCAACAGGTATTGTTGAATATGATGGAGTATCAACAGCTGAAGAATTTTTATCTAACTGTGATAAATCATTAAGACAAGCTAAAGAAAATGGAAAGAATCAAACGGTGGTAGTAAGATAGTATGACAAAAGATGAAAGAGTTAAAAAAATATTATCTTTGCTTGATAAGAAATATGGCAAGGAACAAATATGTTTTTTAAATTATAAAAAAGATTATGAATTATTATTTGCTACAATTCTTGCAGCTCAATCAAAAGATGCAAGAGTAAACGAAGTAACAAAAGTTTTATTTAAAAGATGTAAAAAACTTGATGATTATATAAACATTGATATTAATGAACTAGAAGAAATAATTAAACCATGTGGTTTCTTTAAGATGAAAGCAAAAAATATTATAAATACTGCAAGCGTTCTTAAAGAAAAATTTAATGGTAAAGTTCCAAGTGATATTGATGAATTAGTAAAACTAAAAGGTGTTGGAAGAAAAACAGCCAATGTTATAAGATCAAATATTTTTAAATTGCCAAGTATAGTTTGTGATACGCATGTTATAAGAACATCAAATTTATTAGGACTTGCTAGCACTAAGGATCCAGTTAAACTTGAAAAAGCACTAGAAAAAGTTATACCAGTATCTCATTGGTCAAGATTAAATCCGCAACTTATGACTCTTGGAAGAACTTATTGTGATGCTAAAAAGAAAAATTGCAATGAATGTTTTTTAAATAAAACATGTTCATATTATGAAAAACTAAAAAATAATAATTAAAAATAGAAAATAAATAAATACTATATTTTAAAAATGTCATATAATTTATATTATTATATGGCTTTTTTAATGCAAAAAAATCCTAAAAAACCCTTGCATAATCAAAACTAGTATGATAAAATAAGACACTGAAGATATCGAGAGATATACTTCCTTGCTCTCACAAGAGGGTGAGAGCCGAAAATAGTCCAAAAGGAGGTAAACACATGAACAATTACGAATTAGCAGCTGTTCTTAAAGTTGCAGCAGATGACGCAGCACAAAAAGCAGCAGTTGAAAAAATCAAAGGATTTGTAACTTCTAATGGTGGAAACATCGAAGACGCTAAAGAAGTTGGAAAAAGAGATTTAGCTTACGAAATAGCTAAAAACAAAGAAGGTTACTATGTATATTTAACATTCCAAGCACCTTCAAACAGTATTAGATCAATTGAAAACATTTGTAAAATAGAAGAATCATTACTTCGTCATATGATCATTAGAAAATAATAATTACTAAGAGTAATTAATTAGGAGGAAATTATGAATAAAGTAGAATTAATGGGAAGACTTACAAGAGACCCTGAAGTATCATATTCATCAAACGATAGTGCGATGGCAGTAGCAAGATTTTCACTTGCAATTAACAGATCAAGATCAAAAGATAACGCTGTTGATTTTATCAACTGTGTAGCATTTGGTAAAACAGGTGAATTTGTAGGAAAATATTTTACAAAAGGACAAATGATGGCTTTATCAGGAAACATTCAAGTTAATCCATATACAGATAAAGATGGAAACAAAAGAACTTCAACTAATGTTGTAGCTGAAGAAGTATTCTTTACTGGTGGAAAATCTGATAACGCTAATGCATCAGCTCCAGCAATGGATAATGGTGCAAGCATGGATGGATTCTACGCAGATGCTGAAGCAGCTGACGATGATCTACCATTCTAATAATATGAATATAAATGAAACGATATAACTCTATAGAAAGGAGAAACTATTATGTACGATAAAACAGAATCAAATGGAAGAATGCAAAAAAGAAGAAAACCATGTCAATTTTGCATTAACCACATCGATGAATTAGATTATAAAGATGTTGATAAAGTAAAAAAATATGTTTCTGAAAGAGGTAAAATCTTACCAAGAAGAGTAACAGGAAACTGTGCTAAACACCAAAGAGTAATCACAGAAGCTGTTAAGAGAGCAAGAAACATTGCTTTATTACCATTCGTTCAAGACTAATAATAACTTGAAATATAAAATCTCTAAACATTTGTTTAGAGATTTTTTTATGCATTAATTTAAATAATAATAATCATATAATATTAGTTGCAAACATATTATATGTATAATATAATTAAGGAAGATAAGAAATTGAGAGAAAAGGAGGTATATATGCTATTTATATTATTACTTATTGCGATTTTATTTTATGACTTTGCATATAGATTACATGAATATAAACAAGGTTCAAAATGTATTAGTATGAACTGCTTTAAAGTAAAAGAATATTTGCCAAAGTTTAATGAAATATATGATAATGTATTCAAAGAAACTGAATGTATGTTAGAACCATTAAGACAAAAATGTAAAGCAATAATGACTCTAAAAATAGTATCATATATATCTGCTTTATGGATCTTAGCTTCAGGCGTTTATGAATTATTTACACCAAATAAAACTTTAGCATTAGTTGTTATAACTTTTTCTATTGCTTTATTTTCAATAGCTGTATATACAGAAAAATTTGTTAACTTATATTATTGCGAATACTTAGAAAAATATAAAGAATTATTTATAAATAAATATGTAAGAGATATTAATAAAGGATTTGGTTATACACTAAGAGGATGCATTGAACAAAAAATATATGAAGCATCATATCCAGATAAAATTAATGTTGAACATTATTATGGAACAGATTATATAACAGGAGTTGTCGAAGGTAAGAGAACTCTTAATATGTGTGAAATATATGCAAGACAAAGAATAAATGGGAAGAAAGATATATTCTGTGGATTATTTACATATCTTAAAACTGATTATAATGATGAAATGATAGTGGAATGCAAAAGTAAAAATATTTCATATAAAAATATTCCTTTAAATATGCAAGTAGGCATAGAAAGATTTATAAAAGAGTTTGAGAAAAATCAAAGAATAGATTTTAAATTACTTATGAGAAATGGAAAGATTTTTGTTAAATTATATTCCGGAGATTTATTGGCGCCAAATGTATTTAGCACTAAAATTAATAAGAAAAGAATGTGGGCATACTATGTTTTAATAAAGTTTAGCGTAGATTTAACAGAACTTATTAATACAGTAAGAGTAAATAAATAAAATAAATATCTAAAATATGTTGACAATAAAATAATTTTTATTAAATTAACTATTATAACAAATAATATTATTACTATTTAAATATAGCGGAGGTAAATTACATGTTAGAAAAATTAACACAAATCTTAGTTGAACAATTAGGTGTTGACGAAAGTGAAGTAACACCAGAAAGCAATTTCATTGACGATTTAGGAGCAGATAGCTTAGACGTATTTCAAATCGTAATTGCTATTGAAGAACAATTCGATATCGAAATTTCAGATCAAGATGCTGAAGAAATTAAAACAGTTGGAGATGCTGTTAAATATATCGAATCAAAAATTGGACAAGACGAAGAATAATTATAAAAATAGCATACTTAGGTATGCTTTTTTATTTGCATTTTTTCTTCTTAAAATAAGGTAAAAAATAGCATAAAATTTATACGATTTTATTAGATATTTCCTTGAAATTTCATAATCGTTTTGTATAATAAAAGAGACCTAAAAGGGTTATAAAAATAAGATAAGAAAAGGTAACAAAAACAATGAGTAAAATTATGTTAGTGGATGGTAACAGTATTGCCAATCGTGCATATTATGCATTACCACCAATGTCAAATAAAAAAGGAATATATACAAATGCAATTGTAGGTTTTATGAACATGTTATTTAGATTCTATGATTTAGAAAAACCAGATCTAATTAGAGTATCATTTGACCTTAAAGCACCAACATTTAGACATATTGCATATAAAGATTATAAAGGTCAAAGAAAAGCTATGCCAGATGAATTAAAAATGCAAATGCCAATATTAAAAGAATTATTAGGACTTATGAATATACCTATAATGCAAATGGAAGGATTTGAAGCAGATGACCTTATCGGAACAATGGCTAAAACTTATGAGAAAAAAGGATATGATGTAGCCATAGTTTCTGGAGATAGAGATTTACTTCAAGTAGCAACAGATAAAATTTGCGTTACAATGCCAAGAACAAAAGGTGGTAAAACTGAAATTGAAAAATTCTATGCAAAAGATGTAGAAGAAAAAATGGGAGTAACACCACTAGAATATATTGATGTAAAAGCACTTATGGGTGATACATCAGATAATGTGCCTGGCGTTCCGGGTATAGGAGAAAAAACTGCATTTAAATTAATTGGAGATTATAAATCATTAGATAATTTATATGAACATATTGATGAAGTAAGTGGAGCAAAAGCAAAACAAAATTTAATAGACTATAAAGATAAAGCTTATGAATCACAATATCTAGTTACAATTAAATTAGATGTGCCAATGGATACTGAAACAAAACCATTTGGACCAATTAATAATAATGCACTTCAAGAAAAATTGGAATATTTAGAAACAAGAGCATTATTAGAAAGAATAAATAAGAGCTTTGAATATCAAGAAGTTGATATTGATGAATTTAAAAATAATGCCAAAAATAATTTAGCGTTTGAAAAAAATATTGATGAAGAAGAAACTAAAGAAGAAAAAGTAGAAGTAGTTGAAATGGAAACTGAAAATACAATTGAAGAATCAAAAATAGAAAAAACTAATGATACAATTATAGAAACAAAAACTTCTTCATTTAAAAAAGAATATAAAAAATATTTTGAAGAAATAAATTTTGTTAAAACTAAAAATGATTTAGACAATTTAATTAAATCATTAGATAAAGAAGTATGCATTGATATCTATACAAGAGATAATGAACTACTAGCTTATGCATTAGCATTTGATAAAAAAGTTTATTACATTGAAAAGACATCATTACTTAATGATGTAGAAGATATTTTTGAAGATACATTATTTAATACATTAGATGATATTTTTAGAAATGAAAATATTATTAAAATATGTTATGACATCAAAAAAGATTTTAAATTCTTATTATTAAATAAAGATAATATTAAATTTAATAATTATCATGATGTTATGATTGCTTACTATGTATCAACAATATATAACGGACCATATAAGATTGAAGACTTTGCAAGAGACTATTTAGAAGTTAGATTTGATGGTGAAGATTTATTTAAAGTAATAGATCAAAAAGGTAAAGTTAAATCAAAAGAAAGATTATATATTAATGATTTAGAAGATACTAATAAAACATCTTACTTATTAGATAAGATGAATATTATTTATAATGGATATATTAATTTAAATAATGAGTTAAAAGAAAATGAAAAGAAGCTTTCATTATTTAATGATGTTGAAAATCCACTTGTTTATGTATTAAGCAAAATGGAAGCAGCAGGAGTTAAAATTAATATTAATGAACTTAAAAAATATTCAGAAGATATTAAAGATAAACTTAATGAAGTTACAAAAAATATTTACTCATATGCAGGATGTGAATTTAATATTTCATCTCCAAAACAACTAGCTGATGTTTTATTTAATAAGATGGGTATAGAATCTAAAAAGAAAACTAAATCTAAAACTGGAATGAGTACAAGCGCTGATACTTTAGAAAAATTAGTTGATGTACATCCAATCATTAGTGAAGTTTTATTATATAGACAACTTGAAAAAATAAGAAGTACATATGCTGATGGATTATTTGATTACATAGATAGTGATGAAAAAATTCATACAACATTTACACAAGTTGTAACTCAAACAGGAAGACTATCAAGTGTGGATCCTAACCTTCAAAATATTCCTATTAAAGTTGAAATTGGTAGAAAGATTAGAAAAGCATTTGTTCCTAAGAGTGAAGATTATATATTCATTGATGCTGACTACTCGCAAGTTGAACTTAGAGTAATGGCACATATGTCAGGAGATCAAAAGTTGATTGATGGATATAATAGTGGTGAAGATATTCATAAGATAACAGCATCACAAGTTTTTGAAGTTCCACTTGAAGAAGTTACAAGTGAAATGAGAAGCAATGCAAAGGCTGTTAACTTTGGTATCATTTATGGAATTAGTGCATTTGGACTTAGTGAAGATATTCATATCTCAAGAAAAGAAGCTGATAAATATATTGAAAATTATTTTGCAAAATATTCTCGTGTTAAAGAATATCTTGACGAACTAGTTGAAAATGCAAAAACAAAAGGTTACTCAGAAACATTATACGGAAGACAAAGAAAGATTGATGAAATTAATTCATCAAATCATATGCAAAGAGAATTTGGTAAGAGAGTAGCTATGAATAGTCCTGTTCAAGGAACAGCTGCTGACATAATGAAGATTGCTATGGTTAATTTTAATAATAGAATTGAAAAAGAAAAAATAGATGCTAGAATAATTATACAAGTCCACGATGAACTTGTTGTTGAAGCTAGACGTGATGAAAGAGAAAAAGTTGCTAACATGTTAAAAGAAGAAATGGAACATGCAGCTAACTTACTAGTTCCACTAATTGCAGAAGTGAAAAGTGGAGACACATGGTACGAAACAAAATAGGAGAACAAAATGAAAAAATTATTTAAGGGGATAATTAAACTAATCTTATTAGTTATAATTATTTGTTTTTGCTCAGTATACTTTGTTTATAACTATATGTACCCAATGCAATATAAAGAAGAAATATTAAAGTATTCTAATGAAAATAATATTGATCCATATTTAACATATTCAATTATTAATGTTGAAAGTGGATTTAATCCTTTGGCTAAATCAAATGCTGAAGCAAAAGGTTTAATGCAAATTATGCCTATAACAGCTGATTGGGCTAAGGAACATATAGAATTAGATGATTTATCAGAAGAAGATTATTTTGAGCCAGAACTAAATATAAAAATAGGAACATGGTATTTATCAAAATTATCTTCAATGTATAATGGTGATGTTTCTAAAATTGCAGCTGCATATAATGCAGGTACAGGGAATGTTGAAAGCTGGATTGCTGATGGCTTAGATATTTCTAATGGAGAAATACCATATGAAGAAACAAAGAAATATGTAGAAAAGGTTAATTCAAATATAGAAGTATATAAAGTTTTATATGGCGAAGATTATTCAAAACAAGATGTACTTGATGCTTGTTTTAATATAATAGAAGTAGCTGTTGAAAAACTAAACAATAGAATAAATAAATATTTGAATAAATAAATTTGTTTATATTTAACTTGGAGGAATAATGAAACTAATAAAGAAAAGTATATTATTTTTAATTATGATTTTATGTTGTACATTCATGCTTACTGGATGTTCAAATAATGGTGATGATGACGATGATAGCAAAGATGTAAAAGTACAAGGTGGTACAATTAATCTTGCTATGAATAGATACGAAACATTAAACCCATTACTTAATAAAGATAAAGATGTTGATCATATATTACAACTTATATATAGTCCATTAATGGAAATAGATGAAAACTTAAAAACACAAAATGTATTAGCTAAAGAAGTAAAAGTAGATAGTACATGTACATCAATTGATGTAGTTTTAAGAGATGATGTTAAATTTCATGATGGAACAAAATTAACTGCAGAAGATGTTGTTTATTCACTAAACACATTAAAGAAAGCAGATGATGATGTAATATATAAAAATGTTTTAGGAAACATTGGATCATTTAAAGCATTAGATGAAAATACAGTAAGAATATATTTAAGACAAGTATATTCTAATCCAACATATTGTTTATGTTTCCCTGTAATATCAAAAGAATTTTTCTCTAATAAAAATAACGATTTAGTTAATGGAGAAAATGGAACAGGTATGTTTAAAATATCTAATGTATCTTTAAATCAAGAAATTACATTAGAAAAATTTAAAGATTATTTTGAAACAAAACCATATATTGATGGAATTAATGTTATGCTAATGCCAAATGAAAAAACTGCATTAACTGCATTTAAACAAAAACAAATTGATATCATGTTTACAGAAGATATGATAGCTGGTCAATATTCAGGAAACAATACAGTAAAATTATTACCTTATTCAACATTATATTATGACTTCTTAGGATTTAATTTTAATAATTCTAAATTAGCAAATAGTGAAATAAGAAAAATAATTGCACATGCAATAAATAAAAAATCTATAATTGAAAAAGCATACTATGGATATGGATTAATAGCTGATACTATGATTCATCCAAATAGTTTCTTATATAGTAAAGTAGCAACAAATTACGAATATGATTTAAATATGGCTAAATCATTATTAGCTAAACAAGATGATAAAAATATGTCATTTAGATTATTAGTTAATAAAGAAAATGATGAAAGAGTAGAAATTGCTAAAATGATTAAAGATGCATTAGAAGCAATTGGTATTACTCTAACAATAGATGAAGAACCATATGAAGCATATGTAACAAAAATTCAAAATAAAGACTTTGATATGTTACTTGGAGGATGGCACTTATTAACTAACCAAGATATTAGTTTTGCATTCTCTTCATCTAAAGTATATCAAGGACAAAATTATATCTCATATGCATCAGATGAAATGGATCAAAAATTATTAAATGCTTATGGAAAAATAAATTCTGAAGATGCTATTAAAGCATTTGAAGAATTGCAAGAATTTATAGGTGAAGAACTACCTTATATCAGTATTGCATTTAGAGAAAATGTTGGATACATGAATAAGAATAAAGTAGGTGGTTCATTAAAACAAGTTGAACATAATCACTATAGAGGAATTGAAAATATTTATGTTAAACAAAAATAATATAAAGTAAAAGCAGAATTTTTTCTGCTTTTATTTTTTTATAAAATTTTTATGTAAATACTTTATTTTATTTTTAAATATATAATAATGGAAGTAATCGTGTATTGAAATATAAGGGGGATTTGAATATGCAAACTATATTTTTTGCATTTATTGCCTTGATAGGAGGACTAGCATTTTTTATGTTTGGGATGAAGTTTATGTCTCAAAGTTTAGAAAAAATGACTGGTGGTTTATTAGAAAAATTATTAAGAAAACTTACAAGTAATCCTATTATTAGTTTAGGACTTGGTATTATAATAACAGTTGCTATGCAATCATCATCTGCAACAACTGTAATGCTTGTTGGATTAGTTAATTCAGGTATCATGGAACTTGGTCAAACAATTTCTATTATATTTGGATCTAATATTGGTACAACTATTACATCATGGATATTATCATTGAGTAGTATTAGCAGTACAAATATTTTTATGCAAATGTTAAAACCAATTAACTTTTCGCCTGTTGTTGCATTCATAGGAATATTACTTGTTATGTTTGCTAAGAAAGATAAGAATCAAAGTATAGGAAATGTGCTTTTAGGATTCTCATTACTTATGTATGGTATGACAATTATGAGCGAAAGTATTTCACCACTAGCTCAGTATCCAGAATTTAATCAAATATTAGTAAAATATAATAATCCTATTTTACTTGTTATGGTTGGATTAATAGTAACAGCAGTTATTCAAAGTAGTGCTGCATCTATTGGTATACTTCAAGCATTATCTATGAGTATGAGTATTCCATTTAATTGTGCTATACCTATTATAATGGGACAAAATATTGGTACTTGCGCAACATCACTTATTTCTTGCATAGGAACAAATAAAAATGCAAAACGTGTTGCGACATTACATATAAGTATAAAAATAATTGGTACAATAATTTGTTTATCAGTTTATGTATTGCTTGATAGTATATTTAAATTTAGTATATCAAGTATGAGTGTTAATCCATTTACAATAGCACTTGTTCATACATTATTTAATATTGCTATTACATTATTACTTGCACCATTTAGTAAGTTACTTATTAAATTAGTACAATATATTATTAAAGATAATAAAAAACAAATTGAAGAAGAAAATAAACCAAAGACTATAAAAGAAAAAGCACATGAAATAGCAAAAGGAATAGTTCCTGAAATTGATGATAGACTATTCCGTCAACCATCAATGGCATTATCAGAATGTAATAATGCTTCAAGAAAGATGGCACAAATAGCAAAACAAACTTTGGAACTTGCTTCACTTAGTCTTATAGAATATGATGAGGCATTATGCGAAAAGGTTATGATTAATGAAGAAATAATTGATAGATTTGAAGATGCCTTAGGAACATATTTAGTTAGATTATCTTCACAAGCTTTATCAGAAAATGATACATGTAAGATTTCAAGAATGCTTCATACTATTGGAGATTTTGAAAGACTAGGTGACCATGCTGTTAGTTTAATATATACAGCTAAAGAAATGAATATGAAAAAATTATCATTTTCAAAACAAGCAAAAAAAGAATTAGAAGTTTTAAGAAGTGCAGTTCAAGAAGTTGTAAGTTTAACAACTAGTGCTTATATTCATAATGATTCAGAACTTGCAAAGAAAGTTGAACCACTTGAACAAGTAATAGATAAATTAATTGTAGAAATAAAAGATAATCATGTTAATAGATTACAACTTGGACATTGTTCAATCCAAATGGGATTCGTTTTATCAGATACTCTAACAAGCTATAAGAGAATATCTGATCACTGTTCAAACATTGCGGTAGCTATTATTAAACTAGCATCAGATACAAAATATGATACTCACAAATATCTAAATTACATCAAACAAAATGATGAAACTTTTACAAAAGATTTTGAAAGATACTTAGAGGTATATGATTTAGCTAAATAAGCTGATTTTAACTATAATTTTTTATTGAAAAAAGTGTATAAAATGCTTGATTTATCAATAAACCTATGATAAAATAAGATAAACTAAATAGAACGGACGCGAAAGAGTGGGAGAAATCCCACTCTTTCAATTTGTTATAAAGCTTTTTTATATACATATATTATATCCGTTAAATAAGGAGGAAATATTGAAAAGAGAAGAAATCGAATTAAAAGTCGAAGAACTACTAACTCCATATTGTAATGAAAATAGCTATGAAGTAGTAGATGTTGAATATGTTAAAGAAGGAAGTGATTATATCCTTCGTATCTATTGTGAAAAAGAAGGTGGAATTACAATTGAAGATTGCGTAGCAATATCAAGACACATTGATCCAATTTTAGATAATGAAAACATATTAGACAATGAATATAGATTACAAGTTTCATCACCAGGACTTGATAGAACACTAAGAAAGGATAAAGACTTTGTTAGATATCAAGGTAGAGTTGTTGAACTTAAAACTTATGAAAAAGTTGATGGAACAAAAGAACATGAAGGTACATTAAAAGGATTAAAAGATGGAAACATTATTATAGAAGAAAATAATGAAGAAAAATCTTATAAACAATCAGATGTATCATTAGTAAAATTAAAAGTAATTTTTTAATTAGATAATAATTTAAAAATTAATTATATATTTATATAAACTTTAGGAGGTTATTTAAAAATGAAAAAGAACGCAAAAGAATTTATCGAATCTTTAAATGCAATTAAAGAAGAAAAACAAATTGATATCGAAGTAGTACTTCAAGCAGTAGAAGCTGCATTAGTTACAGCTTGTAAGAAAGACATCGTAACAGGTGGAAATGTTGAAGTAAAAATTGATAGAGAAACAGGAGAATATCAAGTATTCTCAACAAGAGAAGTTAAAGAAGAACCAAACCCAGAATTAAATGAAATCTCAATAGAAGAAGCAAAAGAAATGGGAGTAGATGATCCACAAGAAGGAGACGTAATTAAAGAATTAGTTCCAGTATCTAGTGAAGACTTCGGAAGAGTTGCAGCTCAAACAGCTAAACAAGTTGTTATGCAAAAATTAAGAGAAGC
>JAKSVV010000041.1 GCA_024407775.1 Clostridia bacterium | reverse complement strand
GGAATGTAGATTTTAGAGGGACCATTCTAAGACTCATAGATAAGTTTTGAATGTCCTTAGTTAATCTGCTCATTCTAGGAACTTCTTTTGTAAGAATTTGATCTTCAGCCATTTGAAGCATAATTCTTTGTTCAATTAATGATTGAGTAATCATAAGTTCTGAAACCATGTCTGCAAGATTATCTACTTTACTTGCAGCAATCTTTAAGTATTCTTCAACGTGATGTGGTCCTGCAGCAGCAGCTCCAACAGCTGGTGCTCCACCTTCACTTGATTGTGCACTCTCACCTTGTGCATTGCTTCCACTTGCTTGATCTGGATTGAATGTTGTTAAATCAACTCTTTCAGATACAGCTTCAGCTTTCTTTTCTGGGTTAGCAATAGATACAGCTTCCATAGTATCAAGTTCTGGTACTTGGTTAATCTTCTTTAATAATTCATCAATGTTATCACATTCAATGACCATATTAATAGCATTACTTTCTGCTTGGAAACTCATATCACTTAATTGTTCCATAGTAGGTGATGAATTAATAAGTTTAGCTTCATCGCTAACAGTTTTAAGAACGATAAACATTCTTGCAACAAGAAGTTTACAATCCTTATCAATATTTACAGTTAATTTATAACCTTTTTCTTTATTTATATCACTAGGAATTTCAAATTCAAAACCATCAAGTGCTGTTTCATCGATCTTTGTATTTTCTTCGAATGACTTGTCATCACTTGCTGGAGCTTCGTCAGCAGCAGGTGCATCAGCTGGTTCTTCTTTCTTCTTCTTAGCAGTTTTCTTAGGTGCTTCTTCTTTAACTTCATCAGCAGATGTTTTTTCAGCTGGTGCTGATGCTCCAGATTTAACTCCACCATTAGCATGAAGTGATTTTAAATCTTCAATTAAATCAACTGGTTCTTCAACATTTTCTGTTGATGTTTCAACAATTGAATCAAGAGCTTTTTCTAGATAGTCATGACATTTGAAAAGTAAATCTACTAAATCACTAGTAGCTTTCATCTTACCATCACGTACATCAGATAATAAATCTTCCATAGTATGTGTAAGTGATCTCATTTTTTCAAATCCCATAGATCCTGCCATACCTTTAAGTGTATGTGCTACTCTAAAGATAGTGTTAACGATTTCAGAATCATTTTTATTCTTTTCAAGTTCCATAATACATTCACTAAAGTTTTCTAGATTATCTCTTGTTTCTTCTATGAAGGCATCTAAGAATTCGTTTGTATTGAAATCCATCTATTATTTCTCCTTTCATTTATTCTGTAAGGGTTGCTTATGTCCTTACTAGTATGTTTTAAGAACACTAACTGAGAAAGTTTACATTAAACTTTAAAATATAAATCATTAAATCTTTTCTTTTTTAATTTTCTTTTTTTAACTTACTGATTACTATACCAACCAAACCTAAAAAAGTAATCATATAAGTTAGAACCTAATGTTCTATTTTTTAACTTTGTAATTTTACTAAATATAATTTTTTTAATTTTTCTAATTTTATCTATGTATTAGACTAAATAATCTAAGTTATGTAAACCAAATTAACTACTTGCCTTGTTTATCCTAGAATCCATCTGAGTCATCTAGTGGTAAGATAGCTTCAGCTTGTGACTTAACAGCCTTAGCTCCCATAACGTTTCTTGCTTGAGCTTCTTTAAAAGCTGCAGTATTAAATCCGTTATCAACTGGTGCTTCTTCTTTAGGAGCACTAGAAGCTTGCTTTGCACTTGCAAAGAAATCGTCATCATCGTCATCGATCTTTGCATCTACTTTTGCTTCTGGTTTAATTTCTACTTTTGGCATTGGATCTACAGAAAGTTTAACAAATTCTTTATCTGTTAATGGACTTTCTTTAGATTTAACTGAAACATCTACGCTCTTCATAGCTTCTTTTTTAGCTTTTTTATCTTCTTTAGTTTCTTTACTAAATGATTCTTTAGCACTTTCAATATCTTTTTCAGGAATTACTAAAGCGCTACCATTATTCATAGCATCTAATGCGTCTTTAACCTTTATGATATCTCCATCTAAGCTTGTTACAGATGTTTCTGCTTTATTCTTAGCATCATTAGCTCTATTAACAATCTTATCAAGTTCACTAGCAAGATCTTTTGTTCTTACCACTTCATTAGCTTGTTCTTCACTTGATGCTGTAATTTCGTTGATTAATTCTTCAACCTTACCAATTTCTTCACTCATCTTATTAAGTGCTTTTTCAACTCTTACAGAAATATTAACTCCATTTTCTGCAGAGATAATGTTCTTATCAATAATCTTACTTGTGTTATTAACTGCATCACTTGATTTTTGTGCAAGATTTCTAACTTCATCAGCAACAACTGCGAATCCCTTACCAGCATCTCCAGCTCTAGCTGCTTCAACTGCAGCGTTAAGTGCTAAGATATTAGTTTGGAATGCAATGTCATCGATTACTTTAACAATCTTTTGGATTTCATCACTTAATGATTTAATATCATTAATAGATGTCATCATTTCTTCCATTTCTTCATTACCAAGTTTAACTGCTTTAATAACATCTTGTGTTAGTTGTGCTGCTTGACGAGTATTTTCTTTATTTCTAATAACCATCATACTTGTATTTTCTAGAGCACTACTAATTTCATCTACTTTACTAAGTTCTGATTCACTTGATTCTTTAATATCATCCATATTTGTTTTAACACCAAAGAACTTATTAGATACATTTGTTGTTAATTTATTAAGATTAGATATCTTAGTTTCAAGTTCAGAAACTACTCTATTTCTTTCATATAATCCGTAAGCAATTATTGCAGCAAGTGAAATAATTAATACGATTATACTTTGAATAGATTTATCAGTGAATAAAAAATTAACGATAAGAAGTACACATGATAAGACAGTAAATAGATTAAATTTAGAATCTATTTTCATATTGCCTCCATTAATTTTTATTAATACCTCTATCTATTTCTTATTCAGCTGGTTTTTCTTCAGCTTCTACAGCCATGTTTCCAAGAGCTTTTTGATTGATTTCAACATCACTTGTGTTAATAACATCTTTGATGTCTAAGATCATAATAACTCTTTCTTTTAACTTACCGATACCAAGAATGAATTTTTCATATCCTTGTTCGTCATAAGTTGGTGGAGCATCAATGTTTTCAATGTTAGTAACTTCGTTAACTGTATCAACGATTAAACCAACTTGTCTTTGTTCTCCGTCTCTTTCGATTTCTACAACGATTGTACATGTTCTTTCGTCGTATTCTTTTTCTTCCATTGCAAATTTTAATCTAAGATCCATTATAGGAATAATTTTTCCTCTTAGATTGATAACACCCTTTACAGATGCAGGTGTTTTAGGAATTTCAGTAATTGGTTGCATACCAATTATTTCAATGATTTGTGTGATGTTGATTGCATATTCTTCACCCTTTAATAAGAATGTAAGATATTTTCCGCGCAATTCTTCCATTTTCCCCTCCTGTTTGATATTTTTTAAAAAACATTGTAAAAAAGTTTTACTCACGAATAAATTTATTAATAAGTGATTGGCAGTCACTATATTTAGAAAAATAAAACTAATAAAAAATTGGCTAGATTTTTTATTAAAAATTTATTAAAAAATTTAATAAAAATTTTTGCTAAATCATTAATAAAAATTATTCATATGTATAAATATAAAATTATACAAATATAATTTACCATACACAAAATTAATGTCAATACTTTTTGTTAATAGTTATCATTATTTTTAGTATTTTTTTAAAACTCTTAAACCCTTGATAAATAAAAGACTTATTAAGGATTAAAAATCTAAAATTTAAAAACAATCTACTATATTATATGTACTAATACATTCGTGAGAATTACTAGCTTATTTGTAAGTATTATTTCATATAATTTAATAAGTATTTAAAACTATATTTTTATAAATTTCCTTGTCTTTTTATTCGTCATATTAAATTAATTTATTATAGTAAAATCAATAATTTTTTTAAAAATTCATTATTAATTTTTTAATGATTATTTTAGTAATTTTTTAATTAATTTTTTTAAGATTAACTAGATATATTTACAAACATTATTTTCGTGTTATCATATATTTAACGAATAGTTAATTATTGATAAGATTAATTAGAAAGTAGGTATATTTTTTATGAATTATGATGATGAAATGCAAAGAAAAAATATCTTAAAGTTAAGAGAAAAACTAGAAGCTCTTCCGCCTTATTGTGGCGAATTTATGAGAGGTATAGAAAACGTAACTAGTCATAGAACAAGACTTGCTTACGCATATGATCTTACTCTCTTCTTCAACTATTTAAAAACTGAAGGTGGATTTAGCGAGAGACAAATTAATGATGTAAGTATCTTAAATAAGCTTACACTAACAGATCTTGAAAAATACATCTCTTATCTTAACTACTTTGAAGAAACAGATAAAGATGGTAAAGTTATAGTTCATAAAAATACTGAAAGAGGTAAATCAAGAAAGATTGCTTCTCTTCGTACTTTCTATAAGTATTTTTATAAAAAACAATTAATAACTACAAATCCAGCATCTCTTATAGATATGCCTAAGTATCACCAAAAGCAAATTATTAGACTAGAACCTGATGAAGTAGCTAGATTACTTGATACCATAGAACAAGGTCCAACATTATCTAAAAGCCAAATGAAATACTATGAAAAAACTAAAGTAAGAGATTTTGCTTTAATATCACTACTACTAGGAACTGGCATGCGTGTATCTGAATGTGTAGGTATAGATAGAAAAAACATAGACTTTGAAAATAACGGTATTAAGATCCTTCGTAAAGGAGGTTCAGAACAAGTAATATACTTTGGTAAAGAAGTTAGAGATGCACTAATAGATTATCTAGAAGAAAGAAAAAATATACCATCAGATAGTGATGCACTATTCCTATCTATGCAAAATAAACGTATCACTGTAAGAGCTGTAGAAAACTTAGTTAAAAAATACACACGATGTGTTACTACTTTAAAAAATATATCACCACATAAATTAAGAAGTACTTATGGTACTAACTTATATAGAGAAACTGGAGATATTTATTTAGTAGCAGATGTTCTTGGTCACCGTGATGTTAATACTACTCGTAAGCACTATGCTCAAATCGATGATGATAGACGTAGAGTTGCTGCTAAGGTAGTAAAATTGAGGGATTAAGAGATTTAAACAAATATAAAAATATAAAAATATAAAATAATAAAACTATAAAATAATAAAGGAAGTGATTGCTCCTTCCTTTATTATTTTATAATTTTTAAATTAACAAATTCTATTATATATTTATTACACTTGATAATGGAATTACCATATTGTTTTCATCTAAAGGTAATAGTCTATCATATAAACAGATTAAACCACCTTTCCCTATCTTTTTATCTAATTTATTTAAACATTTAAAATTCTTTAACATTTCTTTTTTAGGATTAGATGTTTTCTTAATCTCTAATGGATAATAAGTATTATTTTTAAACATTATTAAATCTATTTCTTCTGTCTCTTTATTTCTAAAGTATGAAATATCTAATTTTTCACCTTTGTTTTGATATTGCTTTACTATTTCAGAAATAACAAAAGATTCAAAGTATCTTCCTGATTCAGGACTAGATAATAAATCTTCTACACTATTCCAATTAGATAAGTAACAAGCAAGACCTAAGTCCATAAATATAATTTTAGGTAAATGTGTAAGTCTTTTTAGCTTACTTGTACTAAATGGTTCAAGTAAGTAAACAAGGCCTGATGTAACAAGTATTGACATCCATTCTTTTACCGTATTAGAACTTATTCCAATGTCATTTGCTATATCAGAGTAATTTAAAGTAGTACCTGTTCTTAGTGCTACTTCTTGAATAAATTTACGAAAAACAACTAAATTACTTGGATTGATATAATTTCTAACATCTCTTTCAATATATGTTTGAATATATGAATCAAAGAATAAATCTCTATCCATATCTTCAATATCATATAGTTCAGGCATGCCACCTTTAAAAATAGTATTAAATACAGCTAAAGAATCTATGCTTTCTTTCTCTATAATATTCTCAGGATCAAAAACATTAGAAGTAATGTTTTTGTTGATTTCAGAAAATGTAAAACTATTCATCTTTAAAATCCCTGCTCTTCCTGCAAGTGATTCAGTTACTCCTTTCATTAATTCAAATGCTTGTGATCCAGAAAGCCAATATTGACCTCTTTCTTTATTAGCATCCACCTTCATTTTAATGTAAGGGAATAATTCCGGAGCATATTGTATTTCATCTATAAATAAAGGAGCTGGGTGCAAATCTAAAAATAGTTTTGGATTTGTTCTAGCTTCTTCTCTTAAAAATTCATCATCTAAAGTTATTTTTTTCATATCAGCAGGCATAAGACTATCTAATAATGTAGATTTTCCTACTTGTCTTGGACCTGTTACAACTAATACTCTAAAAGTATTTATTATTTTAATTACTTTTTCTTTAATCTCTCTTTCGTACATGCTTTTCACCTCTCTTATATATACTATTATAAGGCAAAACTTCAAAATAGTCAAGACAAAACTTCAAAAAAGTCAGGGTATAAACTTCAAATTAGTCAGACATAAACTTCAAAAAAGTCAGGGGGTAAACTTCAAATTAGTCGGAAATAAACTTCAAATTAGTCGGAAATAAACTTCAAATTAGTCGGAAATTTTATAAATTTAAAAAATATATAAATAAAAAAATACAACACAAAAGGAAGTGATTTCTCACTTCCTTTTGTGTTTTTTATACTATTTCCTTTCGGAAAGAAGGTCTAAATTAAATAAGATTTTTAATGAATGTCATTCTGTGTAATCCTTTTATATATCCATGTTCTTTTATAGCATCAGTATGTTTTTTAGTTCCATATCCTTTATTATCTATAAAGCCATACATTGGATACTTACTATCTAGTTCATTCATTATTCTATCTCTTGTTACTTTTGCTAGTATACTTGATGATGCTATGCTATAACACTTAGCATCTCCTTTTACTATTGTTACTTGCTCACAATCTATATATGGATTCTTTAAGTTTCCATCTATTAAGACTAATACTTTTTTATTTTCAATATCATCTATCTTACTTATTGCTTCTTTATAAGCTTTGCTCATTGCAAGGAATGTTGCATCTAATATATTTCTTTCATCAATAGTTTCAGCGTCTACTAATGCAATTCCATATGTTAGGGCTTCATCTTTTATCTTATCATATAGTTCTTCTCTTACTTCTTCTTTTATTTTTTTAGAGTCATCAATATCTAATATTAATGATTCTTTTTTCATCATAGTACAAGCAGCACATACTGGCCCAGCAAGAGGTCCGCGTCCTACTTCATCTATCCCTAGAACTATATCATAAGTTTTTAAATATTCCTCTTCAATTTGTTTTCTAATTAATTGATCGTCATATTTTTTTGTAACTTTAGATATTTTATTAAAATATTTTTTAAATATTTTTTCATCATATCCTTCATTAATTAGTTTATTAACTTCATCTTCTAGAGCCTTGATATCTTCTATGTTATCTAGTTTTTCTTTAATTTCTTTTTGTGTCATTATTATACCTTTTTGTTATACCTTTTTATACCTAATTATTTTTATACATTATTCTCCAATGACAATTTTTCCTTGAGTATCATTACTAGAATTATTATCATTTTTATTATTTGTATTATTAGTATTTATATCATTATTATTATTTTTTTCAAGGTCTATATACTTACCATCACTAATTTCTGTTATATCTTTTTTAACTACTCCAACATTAATTCTAGTAGGTGTTGGTTCATATTCTGACACAGGAAGAGTTACTACTTTATCTTCTCTACCTGCTACTTTATATATTACTTCAATTTCACAAGTGCAACCTGATTTACCTACTTGCATAGTAATTTTTTCACCAGGTTCAATGGTTTCATCATCCTTAGTAATAACTTCCTTAGATACATTTACTTTTGTTATGTTATGTTTAAAAGTAACGCTATCATATATCTTAAAGTTTTCATTACCATATAGTCTTACAAAACACTTTCCATTATTAGTGAAAGCTTCTATGTATATTTTATTTGTTGTAGTATTTTTAAATTTTAAATCTACACCTTTTCCATAAACTAATGCATCTCTTCCTATCTCTATGTATTCAGGTAGTGAGTTAACATTAGTTCTTTCTACTATCTCAAGACCTGCTAGTATTGCGCAGTTATAAAGAGTTGTAGCAAGTTGTACATTAACTTCATCATTACTATCACTATATTCATTAATTGATTCTTTAGTTGGTGTAATACCTAGTACGTCATTAAAACTAAATGTATCATCAGCTTCAATGATATATCCATTTAATTTCTTACATGCTTCATCTAATTTTTTAACTCTATCTTCATTGGATCTTTGATAGTCTGTTTCAAATCTAGATAATTGAGTACTAAAACTTTCTATATCTTCTCTTGTTATTTTAGGTTCTTCCTTAGTTGCAATAAGCTGTAATTTATAATCATATTCTCTCGATTCATCATTTTCTATAATGCTTCTAAATGTATCAATAGTTTTTGCAACATCAAGATTTATACCGTATATTTCATCTGTTATAACAAAGTCTCCATCTAGGTTTTTAGTGTACGATGCATCAGTAGTTTCTTTATCTATGTCATATTTAATTTCATAAATAATACTTCTAAGTTTAGTTAAATCTACAGTGTATTTAAGATCTATTTCATGATCTATTCTTTTAGCTCTAACAACAGTCATAAATCTATGAAATAAATTACCTTCTCTGCCGACTCTTTGAGCATCCCTTGCTATCTTTTCATAGTCTAGAGATTCAATGATATCTCCAATGTTATAAGTTCTAACATAATCATCAAAGTAAAATGTTAGATCTTTATCAACCACATCCTTAGATAATTTTTCTTTAAGAAGTTCGCAAGCATCAGCTTTTCTCATGCCTCCAAGTTCTATGCCGTTGACTGATACTCCATCAAAAATCTTAATGTTAGTACCTAAGTAGTATGTTAAGAATAAGATTTCAACTATTAGTACTAGTCCAATGATCTTTAGTGCTAGTATTAATTTACCTAAGTTCTTTTTAATAAAGCCCATACCTCCAGTATAAACATGAGGCACTATCTTAGGTACGCCATTTATATCCTTAGCTTCCTTAGCATTTTTCTTCTCATTTTCTATATTAACTTGTCTATTTAATTCTTCTTCTAGAGCTTCTTTAGCTATTTTAGCTTCTCTATCATCCCTTTTTTTCTTAAATAAACTCATTTTATTCCCTTCAAAATTATAGTTTTCTATTTCTCTTTTCGTATTAATATTTTATTTCTTAATAGTAAATTTAAATTATTTTAAAAAAATTACAAGAGAAATAAGTATAAATTATATAATTATATGAGTTTTATACTAAAACCCCCTTAAAATGCGTATAAATGCGTATAAATATATGCTAAATCTAAATTATTGCATAAAAAAAACATATAAGAGATCGTTAGTTTACTGTGCGTTTTTTTGAGATTATGTAAACTAACGAGTTATATGTTTTAAAGCTATATCTTGCAGCATTTTTGAGAGGAGAAATATCAAAAACCTATAAACGATAATTCTCACTTACTGCAAAATATATATTTTTTGTGCCTATAGCACATATATATAAACTAGTCATTATCTAATTTAATTTATTATCTATTTTCTGACTTCTTTAATTTTTCAGCTTGGTCGAATGTAATTAAAGCGTCAATCATTTCATCTAGATCACCATCTAAAATGTTTTGCATCTTATATAGTGTTAGATTTATTCTATGATCTGTAATACGAGTTTGTGGGAAGTTATAAGTTCTAATCTTTTCTGATCTATCTCCTGTTCCTACTTGGCTCTTACGTAAATCACCGAATTCTTTATTTCTTTTTTCTTCTTCTAGTTCAAATAATTTAGATTTTAAAACTCTCATACAAACTTCTCTGTTTTGTATTTGGCTTCTTTCATTTTGAGAAGTAACAACTATTCCTGTTGGAATATGTGTCATACGTACAGCAGATTCTGTTTTATTAACGTGTTGTCCGCCGGCTCCTGATGCTCTATAAACATCAGTTTTAATATCTTCTTCTCTTACTTCAAAATCTATATCATCCATTTCAGGTAATACTGCAACTGTAACTGTTGATGTATGAATTCTACCACCACTTTCAGTTTCAGGAACACGTTGCACACGGTGAACTCCTGATTCATATTTAAGTTTTGAGTATGCTCCATTTCCTCTTACCATATAAGTGATTTCTTTAAATCCACCTATACCAGATTCATTTTCATCCATAACTTCAACTTTATAACCATTACGGTCTGCATACATTGAGTACATTCTAAATAATTCAGCAGCAAAAAGTCCAGCTTCATCTCCACCAGCTCCTGCTCTAATTTCCATGATAACATCTTTTTCATCATTAGGATCAACTGGAAGTAATAATATTTTTAATTCTTCTTCAATAGGTGCTACTTTGCTTTTAGCTTCATCAAGTTCTTCCTTAGCCATTTCTCTAAGTTCTTCATCACTTTCAGATTTAAGCATTTCTTCACTATCAGCTATTGTTTGTTTAACATTTTTATATTCTTTATACTTTTCAACGATAGGTGTAATTTGCTTATGTTCTCTCATTAATGATTGATATCTTTTTTGATCATTAACTACATCAGGATCCATAAGTAATTCATTTATTTCGTTTAAACGTGTGATAAAGTCTTCTAGTTTATCAAACATTGTTATCCTCCATTTATAATTTTTAAAATTTAATTTAATTTAATCTAATTTAATTTAATTTATTGTTATCAATTCTTTTTTGATTATTTTTCGTACTTTGCTATTTTATATCAAAACTAACTATTTGTCTAGTAATTTACGGGATTTTTTAAAATTTATTTTTTAATAATTAATAATTAAATTATTTTATTAATTTTGCTGTTATACATCTATCTAAATTATTCATATCCTTAGTACATGTAATGTCGATAAAACCAGCACCTTGAAGGATTTTAAATAAGTCTTTAAAATATGTATAATCTATCTCTAGAGTTAGTACTCCATTATTTTTTAATAGTCTTTTAGATTCATTAATTATAATTTTATAAAAATCTAAACCATCACTTCCTCCATCTAGTGCTAGCATTGGTTCAAAGTCTTTGACTTCACTATCTAATGTTTTACATATGTCTGATTTAATATAAGGAGGATTTGATATGATCATATCAAAGCTATCATTATATTTTTCATCACTAAATGCACTAAACATATTTGTATTAATAACTTCAGTGTTAGTAATTTTATTATGTCTAGCATTGAAACTTGCAATATCTAGTGCTTTTTTAGATATGTCACATAAATATACATTACTATTTGTAAAATATCTAGCAAGAGATAATCCAATGATACCAGAACCAGTACACATATCCATTATTTTATATGAAGTTTTAAGAGCTTCACTATTTAATCTATTAGTTAAGAAATCATCATAGTATAATTTATTCTTAGCTGTTAGAGATTTATAGCTAGATGCATTATCTTCATCAATGACTGCTGTCATATCATAGATTTCTTCTTTACTAAGTCTTGGTACTTCTTCACCAAATCTGCAAGAACTTAATATGTCATCATCAAGTTTTTCATCACTTTCTAAATCTGCAATATCATCTATTTCAAATTCACTGTTATGTCTTTCTTTAAATAATTCACTCTTAGATTTATTAATATTGTTCTTTGCATCATTTTCTATTTCACTAATATTTAATGTATCTTCATCACTATCTTTATTAGAATTATCACCATGTAATAAATCTTTTCTAGCATAGTCTTTATTGTCTAATTCTTCATTAAGATCTTTTTTAATATCATTAACTTTATCTTCACTAATAAGACTTACTCCATAGTCCATAAGAGCATTAATACCAGAGTTAATAACTGTTTCTGTATCATCTCTAGGAATTAATACATCTCTAGTAACTTTAATATCCATCCCCATGAAAGGTTTATGACCTATGATGTAATCCATAGGTTCATGTTTACCTCTTCTTTTAACCCACTTATGGAATATAAACATCTTTTTTAGCGAGATATGTTCTGTATACATTCTTAGTAATTCTGAATGAGGAACATCTAATATATCTTCCATCATCCACTTACATTCATTAAGAGAATTTTCTATATTTCTCTTTCTTAAATATTCATCACCTAATTTAAGTGCATTTCTAATATTCATATATTTCCCCTTTATATATTTATATATTTATATATTTAATTAATCTTATCATATCTAATAATCATAAACAATCTGTCAGTGCAATGTTGCACTGAGCCATTTATACTCAATCAAAAATTATAAAAGTATAAAAAAACAGAATAGATGAATCTATTCTGCTTTTTATATCTCCACATATTATTATGCTTTTTTACCATATTTAGCATTGAATTTGTCGATTTTTCCACCTTTAGAAACTGATTTTTGTGTTCCCGCATAGAATGGATGACATTTAGAACAAACATCAACTTTGCTCATATTAGCGTCTGTTGTTTCAACTTCAAATTCTGCTCCACATGTATTACAAGTTACAGTAACTTTATGTAATGTTGGTTGAATTTCTTTATTCATCGTGTATACCTCCTGTTATTTTTCCTTAAAAAACTTATATGAGTATATCATAGCATCTTAAAAAATGCAATACCATAAAGTGATTTTTATATAAATTGTAGAGTGTAGTCTAACAACTACTATACCATATAAAAACAAAAAAATAAAGTGATATTTGAATTTTTTTCAAATCTCACTTTATTTTATATCTCATTATTTGTTTAATTTTATAAGTATTTTATATTTTTTTATTTTTATCTAACAACTTGTTATCCGGGCAAGTTATTAGATTTAAGTAAATATGTTTTTTATTTTGTTTTTTATAAGTTTGTTTTCGTTTTAATGGTTTTTATATATCTAATTAAAGAGTATTTTCTAATTGACACACTCCCCCACTTAAAGATGTGGGGGATTCTTTTTTGTAATCAAAATTCAATTATGCGCCATAAGTTTATTTCGCCTTATACATTCATAATATATAGTTTGATTATTCATAAGAATCATTTTGGCATAGCTATGACTATTCAAAACTATTTATATGCCTAGGTCGATGTCGGAACCTTTTTTTATTTTTACTTTTTTAATTATATTTAAAATCCAAAACTAAGTGGATGTTTTCCGTATATTCTATTTATATCTTTAATGCAATCATTGTGATTAATAACAAAGTTCTCAAATGTTTCTAAACATTTTTCTCTATTAGTTTCTTTTAGATCTAATCTGCTATTCATAAGCAAGAATGCTGAGTATAAGTCTCTTTGAATTTTATATCCATCGA
>JAKSVV010000040.1 GCA_024407775.1 Clostridia bacterium | reverse complement strand
AATATACCATTTTTTATCTCTTGTTTCTGCTTCTGTTGGTAAATATGATTTCACTTTGGAATCCTCCTTCTATTATTTTTTCTTATTTTTTATAAATTTTACGCGTGTTAAACTTTCCATTATAAAGGCTGCATCTTCCTTTCTATAGTACTTGTTTAACTATATTTAACAAAACCGGGGCAATTGGTTTTTTGTTCATACGTATCAAGTCATAATTTTACATTACTTTACTCAATTTGTCAAGAGAAATTCAAGTTTTTTATGATTAAATATTAAATTATGTAAATAAGGTTTTGAGAAAAATAACTAGGTTATAGAAAAAGGAGAGAACTAAAAGTTCTCTCCTTTTGGTATATTATTGATTTATTTTTTAGTTAATTACTTTATTAATTATAGATATTATTCAGCATCTTCTTCTTCGATGTTCTTTTCTTGTCTATTAATTAATTCTACTAATTTACCGTTTAAATCATCCATTTCTCCTCTTAATTTATCATTACGAGCAACAATACCATCAATCATATCTAATAATCCAGAGTTATTCTTATCATTGATCTTAACAACTTCTTTTGATTCATTAGCTAGATTTCTTACTTCATCAGCAACAGTGTTAAATCCATTTCCTTCACTACCAATTCTAGCAGCTTCAATACCTGCATTAAATGCAACTATTCCAATTTCATCAGCAATGTTTGCTATTCTTGATGATTCATCTATTGTTCTTTGTAATTCTTGTTTGATATCTCCAGTAAATCCTGATAATTCATTAAAGATTCTTTCGTTTGTTGTCTTTTGCTCATTAACTACATCGATAAGTTCACGAGAATCGTTTGCCATCTTTTCATGTAATTCTTCAAGAGCCATCTTTTTGTATCTTACGCAGTTATCTGGTGAGTTGTTTCCTTCAGCAATTGCTCTTGCCATTTCACGACAACTCTTATAACCACATGCTGTACAATCAAAGTGTTGTTCTTTAAATGTATTCTTTTTCATCTTTCTGAATGTATCTGAAATATCCATTTCTGATACTTCTTTTTCAGTATGAGATTCATCTTTATATGTTCTCATAAATCTTGTGTAATCTAAGTTTTCATCAAAGTATTTCATAAGTTTATGAGTTTTCTTACCAAATCCAGTCATTTGTTTATTTAGATTAGCTCTTTCTTTGTTCATGATGCAATCTACATCATCAATTTTTTCTTCTCCTGATAGTGTAGTTGCTGAACCAATGTTACAACCTGATTCACAGTTTAATACATCAAGTAAAATAGGAAGTTCTTTTCCTTCATCTACTCTCTTTCTATAATTTGATAAATAATCATATACTTTATGTGGACCTTCACATTGATGTATCCAAGCATCTTTAACAAATACTTCTACATTTTCTTTTAATCCACCTGGTCTTGGATATATTGATCCAAGTCCGTATCCCATATCATCAAATTCACCATCTTCATATGTATCTAATTTTATGTTGTGATTTTCTATATATTCTTCTAAGTGTTTAAATGTAACGCTATATTGTAAGTAATCTGGTGTTCCTACATGATTAACTTCATCAAATTTTGCTATACATGGAGAGATATAAGCTATTTCATCCATGATGCCAGCATAGTCATGCATAAATACTGCAGTACAACCCATAGGTGAATGTACTGGTGATAATTTAGCAAGTAACTTTGGTTCATATTTTTGAATGTAGTTAACAATTGCTGGACATGGTTGTGCAATTAATCCTTTAAAATCATTTTCTGTAATGTATTTTAAATAAGCCCATGTAGTAATTTCAGCACCGAATGATGTATCGTATATTTTATTAACACCTTTTTCTTTAAAGAATGATATGATCTTTCTCCATCTTCCTGGGAAGTTAGTTCTGAAAGCTGGTGCTATTACTAATGAAATTCTTCTTCCTTCATTTAATGCATCCATTAATCTTTCAATGTCATCTTTGAAGTATCTAGCACCATGTGCACATGCTTTAATACATGAACCGCAGTGTATACAATATTCCTCATTAATACTAATAACATTTTCTCCATTAACTTTAATAGCGCTATTAGCTTTATGTACTGGACATACTCTAATACAGTTGTTACATCCAACACACTTTGACTTATCAATCATGATAACGTTATTACTCATAATTTTCTCCTTTATGTGTTTATTATTATTATTTTATTATTTTTTATTATTATCATTAGTTTAAGTGTACATATAAATATATTTTAATCAATACTTTATATGCTTTTTAATAATAAATTTTCTAATGTTTTATTCGGCATTATAATTTAATATTTTAGGCATTTATGAGTTATTTTCCTTAATATTTATATATATTTATCTATATATATTTATCAATAATTTGTATTATAAAAAGGAAGAAAAAATATGAATTTTTCCTTCCTATTATATATGTATTATTTATGTTTATTATTATTCTTTTTTATTCTTTTTTATTTTACATATGGGCTATCATTTTCTTCATGTAAATTATCTTGATCTAATAAGTTATTTTTTCTCTTTAGTTTTATAAATAATCCATATGTTATACCAAGGTGAACAAATACTCCTAGTATAATTAAGAATAATATGCCGTTTTTATATACATCATATAAATCTTTAAGAGATTCATAACCTGTTTGTTTAAAGAACTCTATTATTAGTGGCATAACTAATGCATATAATAGTGTCATTATAAATAATACTTTTACTCTAATTCTTTTATTGTTCTTATTAATCATAAATAATATTTGTATCATAAGTAATATCCATATAAGTGTTATAGCAAAAAGAGTAAAGTTATTTAGTAATTCTATTTTTGTTCCTTCATTACTACTATTTATTTTTAATATGCCACTTGCTTTTTTAACATATGAGTCATATGCATTTTTTATACCTTCTTTATTATATAAATAATTAGCTGCTATGCTATATATGCTATTTGGTTTATTATCTCCAATGTTAGTTATTGTTCTATTAAAATTATCTTTATCTTCATCTAGTAATTCTTCAGGGATACTATCTTTATTTTTTAGATAATCTTTTATCCTTTTAATTGTTTCTTCTCTTTCAATCTTATCTAGTTTTAATCCTTCAAATAATGTGTATAGTGTATAAAATTCTTCATTCTTTTTATCATCAAAGTTATATTCACCATAAATTTTTTCTGCATCATTTTTAAAGAAACATTTGGCTGCATATAATTTATCTTTATAAAATAATATTCCTAGTGTGTAGTTATCATTTTCTCCAACATATAAATTTATATCTCTAGAGTCTATCTTCATGCTAGAGTAACCAAATGTATCATCTTTAATTTCATAATTAAAATTATATTTTGCGCATTCTTTTTTAATTTCTTCTTCTAGGTTAAGGTTTGATAAGTCATTAAAATATTTATAATTATGTTCACTATCTAGTCTTATATCTGGAGCAAAATCATAGACATAAAGCATGCCTTTGGTTAATTCATTTTCTATTATATATATTTTATTATCACTAGATGAGATATCATATTCACCTGGCATATCTAAAACTAATTCGCTCTCATCAATGTCATCAATGTTTGATACTCCATAAGTTATGTCTTCATTGTCATCTTTTATCATATTAAAAGCATTAGACTTTGATGGCATAATAATCATAAAAGATAGTGCTAGTAATAAAATATAAAATATATTTTTATTCTTAAACTTAATCATAAATTTATTCATAAATTTATTCTCCATCATTATTATTTTGTTTAACTATTTTTTTAACATTCTTTTGTAATTCATGACGAGGTATCATTACAATGTGACCACAACCTAAACATTTAATTTTAAAGTCTGCACCTATTCTTGTAACTTCCCATTCATCGCTTCCACAAGGATGTGCTTTTTTTAGTTTAAGTACATCTCCTATGTTATATTTAACTATATCCATATTTATCTCCTTATAATTTTATTTTTGATATAAGTCTAAAACATATTTTTCATTTGCAAGCAAAACATTACCATGTTTAATTATTGCATCATGAATTCCATTATAAAATTTTTCTTTTACTTCTTCTTTTAATCCTATATGATCTGAATGTGTATGAAGATATTCAACATAAGTATCTGCATCAAAAGTTCTTGTACCTTCAAATACTTTTCTCCCTAAATATTTTAGGCCATAAGATTCACCATTTTCATAATCAAATTTTCTAGTATATGGTGTATTAGTAACAAAGAAATTGTCATACACTTTTTGAATATCATCAGCAAGTTTTGGATTGTGAGTTCTATATTCTCCAACCGTTCTAAACATTGCAAGATATCCACCGCTCTTTAAAATATCTCTACATTTATTGTAAGCAATATCTTGATCTATCCATTGAATAGCTGCTGCCGAATATACTAAATCATATTTATCATTTTCAAAATTATATTTTTCAAAATCATCATGAATAATTTTAAAATTATTATATATTCCAAACTTATTCTTCATCATGTCTACAAAATTTTCACCAAGTTCTATTGCTGTATAATCTATTCCTTTTTCAATAGTAAAATTAGATGCTTGCCCTGTACCTGGTCCAATTTCTAAACATGATTTTGTTTCATCCATTTTACATTCGTTTAAAATGTAATCGTATAATTCTTTAGAGTATCTTCCTCTCCATTTATCAAATTGTTCTGGTATAGTATTAAATACCAGTCTATTATCATCCATATTTATCTCCAATATATTTTTTATATACTAATTATATATTAATTATATTTATATTCAACAAGAATATTTTATATATAAAATTTATAAAACAAGAATTTATAAGATACAATAAAACGATATTTATTAAAATAAAAAAGGACCATAGGTCCTTTTTTATTTTAATCATTATTTAATTTTTTCTCACTTATATCTAGTATCAAATGGATCTATGCCTGAGAAAAGTTCACCTATGTTATCATAAGTTTTACTAATCTTATAAATCTTTTTAGATTTCTTTTTCTTAGCACTCACCAAGTTTCCTTCGATATAAATAAAGTTATCGTCCTCACTAACTTTCTTATAGTCACTAAGTTCGATATATGTGTTTGTATCATATGGACTTATATTTACTATTCGTCCTGATAATACATCGTTAATATAATTTCTTACGTAGATATAATTTTTTGCAAATGTTGCTGCTCTATCTAGATCTGGAATTTGAAGATCTCTTGTATCAATTATTCTTTTTGGTTTTTCAGGATTAACTGATATTAGCCACAAGTGCTTATTACTATCTAAAGCTACAGCTAAGTTCATTGCTTTTCTTTTTGGTTCTTCTCTTCTTATGCTTCTTATCATTAATATGATAAATGTTAATGCTGCAATATAAAGCGGTAAGTAATTGTTTATTAAGAAGCTTATTGCTGTTCCAAAACAAAGTAATAATATTGCATAGCAGATAAGTCTTAGTGTATCTTCTAGATATGTTCTTACAGAATAATTACCGCAATATGGGTATAATTTTATTTTCCGGTCCATATGCATTTCTCCTTATGTATGTGCATGATGTTTATTAGTTTCTTCCGTCGCTAAATCCAAATGGTTCATATGGCTTAGGAGGAATAAATGCTTCTTGTAAGTTCGTAAAAACTTTTGGAATCTTTACAACTTTTTTCTTTAACTCTTTTGTTCTAGTTGTAACTAATGCTTCAACATAGAAGTATTTTTTTGTTTCTTTCTTTAAGTGATAGTTAGTTAAGATCTTGTATCTGTTACCGCCCCAAAGAAAACTATATTGTTTGTTTCCACCTTTTACTTCATCAATGAAGTTATCAATGTATTTTTTATCTTTTGCTCTTACTCTTGCTCCTACAAGATAAGGTAACATTTTTCCATTTTCATCTCTTACTGGGTTATGTCTTGCTTGCATTTGTATTATCCATAACTCGTTATAAGTTTTAACTACTACTGATGTTGTGTTTTTTTGTTTGTTAATATTACTCAAACAAAACAATGTTATTATACCAATAAATAATATCATAGATATTGGAAGTGTATATGGCACTCCATAAACAATATCAAGAACACATCCAGCAATAATTATTCCGACACAAGCAAAAGATATAACTAATGTTAAGATAACAAATAATATCTCATTCCACTTACCATCATATATGTAATAAGTATGTTTTCCTTCGTACTCCATAAGTCCTCCAAAAATTAATCTAATTAATTTAATTTCTCTTATGATAACAATTTAGTTTTATAAATCAATAGGGACTATTGAATCTACAAATTCATCATAGCCTTCAAAGTATTTATAAACTTTAAATTTCACATCCTTTGGATCATTATTTTTATCTTCAACATAAGCTCCTAAGATAACATATCTCTTTTTACTCTTAATAAGATAAACATCCTTATACTTTGTTCTCTTAAACCAGAATGGATAGTAATCTTTATCTGTCATTAAGCGATATACTAATTTCTTGTTAAGAGATAATGCATGAGAATATGTTTCTCCTCTTGCTTTATCATTAAAGCTAGGAAGGCAGCATCTACTTCTAATTTTATAAAGACTACCGTATTCATCCTTAGCATAAATTGTGTAGTACTTTCTTTTTGCTCTTTGAAATAAAAAGAATATTGCAAAGTGTACTATCGCAAAAATTGTTGCCATTATTGCAATATTTATTGCATCTTCCTGTCTAAATTTAGGATTATTATAAATATAATAGCACGTGAAATACTCTGTAATTATTACAACTGTAAAGTATGCAAAGATGAGATAGTAGAAAAGTGATGAAATCACATTCCATATTTGTGACAACTTAACCGGATAAGTTTTAATCTTATCGTACATAACTAATTCCTCCTATTAGTCTAAACCCAAAAACAATAAAGTATCTTAATTAAATTTGCTACGTGTAAATTATTTAACTATGAATGTTCTAAATATGCTAGAACAAATATTTGCTTGGGCTGATTATATCACGGAAGTCATAAAATAACAATACAATATTAGAAATAAAAAAACAAAAATAACCCCCAATGTTAGATTAATTATCCAGCATTAGGGGTTCATTTCAATTTTACAGAGTCTTTATTTTTGTTTATTTTTTTAATTGTTGTTTACATGTCTAATGGAACAATGGTATCAAATAATTTTTCAACACCATTAAAGTTTCTAGGTTTCTAGTACTTATGATAGCAATTTAATTTTATAAATTAAGAGGAAGAATTGATTCAATGAAATCTTCGCATCCCTTATAGTATTTATAAAGTTTAAATTCTTTATCATAAGACTCGTGTCTATCAATATCTGTTATCTTTGCTCTCATAAGATAGTACTTTTTAGATACCTTAATACATGTGATATCTTCTAGTTTGTACTTCTTATATCCTGGTTTAGTTTCATACTCTTTTTCTACAAGTTCATTAAATAATCTCTTATCATTAATAAGATTATTGATCTTAAGAATACCTGCTTTTATTAAGTAGAATTCTCCCTGGCTGTTTCTTACATAAACCTTGTTATATTTCTTTGACCAGAGTAAGATGCAAACTATTATTATTGTTGCAACTAATAGGCCTAAGATATTCTCTATTACGTAAGGTGTCTTGTTCTTTGGTCTATATGTTAATACAGAAGTAATAACATAATTAACTGTAATTGCTGATGCAACTTCTGCAAGAATGTAAAACCAGCACATGATATATGCTATCTTTAATGCAAACATTCTTACATAGTTCTTTTCAAGCTTATAAACCTTCGGTTCGTAATTCATAATATTTATCCTCCATAAATCTATACCCGACATGTTAAACTATTTAGTGTTCTTTAATTTCAATTAACAATTAATATTTTTATTTTAAGAACAAATTTTATTAACCGAGATTATATCACGGACTTGGCTATTAATCAATACCAAACAAAAATTATACAAGAAAAAAGGACCCGAAGGTCCTTTTTATATAATATAAAATACTTTATGAATTCGCTAATTAACCATTAATTAATGCTTTTAATTCACGTACGATTTCGTCAAGTTCTCTTGCTTTATCATCAAGGTTTCTTGATGCAAGTGATGTATTATCGGCATTATCAGCTGTTGCTTGAGATGCTTTTTCTACATTCTTAACAGCTTCACTAACTTGTGATACTCCAATTGCTTCTTCGTTTGCAGCATTAGCTGTTTCAGCAGCAATTACGCTGATTTTTTCAATTGCGTCTGTGATAGTTTCGATTGCTTCAGCAACTTCTTTAGAAACTTCAACCCCTTGTTCAGCAAATTTTAAGTTCTTTTCGATAATTACTTGTGTTGATTTTGCAGCATCAGCTGATTTTTGAGCTAGGTTTCTAACTTCTTCAGCAACTACTGCAAATCCTTTACCAGCATCACCAGCTCTAGCAGCTTCAACAGCAGCATTTAATGCTAGGATGTTAGTTTGAGATGCGATATCATCAATAACTGAGATAATCTTTCCGATTTCATCAGATGATTTTTTAATTTCATCAATTGTTTGGCTCATGTCAAGCATCTTTTCGTTACCTACACTAGCCATTTCTCTTGCTTTAGCTGTAAGATCTTTAGAGTTTCTTGCACCTTCAGCAGATTGTTCGATCATTGAAGTTGTTTCTTCAATTGATGCACTGATTTGTTCGATTGATGCAGCTTGATCTTTTGAAGAATCTGCAAGTGATCCAGATGATGTATTGATTACTTGAGATGCTCCAATGATTTCTTGTTTTTGATCATCAATTCTATTTGTTAAACCAATGAATGGTTTAATAATCTTTGTTAAGAACATTGCAGCTACAACCATAAAGAATACACATGCTACTAATAAGATAAAGATTACTAATGTAATGCTTCCGCCAAGTCCACTAGTAAAGTCACTCTTACTTAAGAAGATTAACATATGCCATGCTGTATCTCCAATTGTTAATTGTGTTGATGTTACGATTCTATCTTTTCCATCAATTTTCATTGTTTCAATAGCGCTTTCTCCAGCAGCTAATTTTTCAAGTTTCTTGAAGTTTCCTCCAGAAACTTTTTCTTTATATACTTCAAGTAAGTTTACTTCGTTAGCAATGTCATCAGGGTTAACTGAGATCATAATTTTTCCTTCGTCATTAACTACGAATGCTTCTGTATTTGAGTTAATAACTGCAACTGATAAGGCATCAGCTAATTCAGAAATATCAATTGATCCATAAACAGCACCAGCGAATGAACTTCCTGATTGATATGGAACAGCCATAATGTATGACCATTTTTGAGATGTTTTTCCGAATAATGGTTCTGAAACAGTTGTTTTATTATTTTTAACATCGTCCCAGAATGCTCTTGTTGTCATGTCATATGTAGCACCACTTCTTGTACCACCTTGACCTTGAGAGTTAACTACACCATAAGATAAGAATTTATCAAAACTTTCTCCAGCAGAGATTGATTTTAATCTTGGTAATTTGTCTTCAAATCCTAATTCTGTAGAATGAATTGTACTATCTTCTTTAGCAATTTTTAAGAAATCGATAGTATTGTTAATTTTGTTAATAATAGCTTCTGATACTGATTCTGAAATATGAGGAATAGTATCATTAATTACATCCTCAGCAATTCCATTTGATACAGCGAATGTACAAATAATAGCGATAAGTGCCATTGCAACTAATGCAATAGTAAGGATGTTAATCATTTTTTGTCTTAATCCTTTAGATAAAAAATTCATAAAATATCCAACCTTTCTAAATAAAATATTTTTTTAAAGTACGGTTATAAACTTATTTCATTTACACACTTATTAAAATAAGTTAACTAGCATTTAATCTCCGTTTTAAATACCTAACCTTATGTTCTAAATTATAAATGAATTAATTTTATTTTCAATACTTTTCTTGAATTTTATTTCGACATATTTTTTATATTTAATAGGGGATAGATATATATTTTTAAAAAAATTTATATTTAGATTTTTTATTTATTTTTTATTTATTTTTTATTTATTTTTCATTTATTTTTCATTTATTTTAAAAGTTAAAAAGACTAGTAAACATTACTGTTTACTAGTCTTTTTTGTATGTCATTTGTAACAATGTTCTTATTAATCTTTCTTTTCTACAGTTTCTTTTTTAACAATGCTATTTAACATATCAAATGCCTTTGAATTTGAGTTTGCTGAAGCTTTGTTTTCTTCTTGAATTTGTAGATAAATTTCTTTTCTATGAACTGAAATATGTCTTGGAGCATTAATAGCAAGTTTTACTTGTTCTGCTTGAATGTCTACAATTGATACTTCAATTTCATCACCAATTACTATGCTTTCGCCTTTTTTTCTTGATAAAACTAACATTATTTCTCCCCGCCTATTTGTTATTATCTATTACTGTTTGTAAATCGCCATAAACTTTATGTTTGATTTCGTAATTTGAGTTATCACAAATAACTTGGATTGCTTTTCTGTTTTTATTATTAATTATAATTGGTGCCTTAAGATTAACTGTCATATCTTCCATTTTTTCTGGAATAACCATAACACTAAATACTGCTAGGTCTTCTCTTTGTTCAAATTCTAATACTCCAAGGAATTCATCATTTACATCTGGAGCATAATCTGGATATAGCATAAATGTATTTAATAATACTAATGCTACATTTGTATCATCTAATGATTGTAACCATACGAATGGTGAATTTTCTTCATTAGAACTGTTTAATAAAACGTATCTATTTCCATCAAATCCAGGTACTCCACCAATGAAGTCTAAGATTTGATCTTCTGCTACTTCTATTTCACCGAAATGTTTTGTTTCTACTTTCATCATACACCTCTTTCAAATTTCAAGTTTTAACTTGTTTGCTAATATAAAGTTTAAAGGAATTTTTTTTATTTGCAACACATTAAAACGAAATTTATTTCTTTATTTTACTAATATATCGGCATATTTTTTAAAAAAATTTAATTTTTTCCTACTATATTATATGTAGTTAATTATTTATATGTAATTAATTATTTATGATTTATGATTTATAATTTATGATTTATAATTTAAAATTCTTAAACAAAAAAGGAATACACATGTATTCCTTTTTTGTTTATAAATCTTAATTGTCTTCTAGTTCTTCTTCACTCATCTTTAAGATAAGTTCATTAGGAACAAATTCAATTGCTAGACAGCTTCCCTTTAAGGCTTCTAGTGCAACTGAAAAATCTTTCTCCATAATTTCCTTAGGAACAAGTTCTAGGTTTCGCCAGTTAGCTTTGACAGCATAGTAAGATACTTTTGAATCTTTAAGTTTTACTTTTTGTGATACGTATTTAAAACATTCATCATTACATCTTACTATCTTTTTAATAGTAGGAATATGTTTTAGCTGAACATCTTCGTATACAAACTGCAAAGCTTTCGGATGATTTAGCAAAGTATAATTTATTAGCGATGAATATTTCATCTGTGCTTTCTTTGATAAATATGCTAATGCTAAATGATTAGATCTTATAGCGTCTGTTACTGTTCTTTCATATTTAAGCTGTACTTTTTCTCTAACATATCTAAGTGCTAAAGGAGAAGTTAGTAATGCTCTTCTTATTAACTCTGGGTTTGCAAGTAATAATTCATCTGATAGAAATCTTATTGCAAAGCCTGTTTTAGTAAGAGCTGCTAAGGCTATATCTGGGTACTTAAGAAGTACAGACTCGGATACATACTTAATCATCATTGCTGATTTTAGTACTACCTTTTTTACTATCTCTGGGTTTTCCATTTGAAAATCTTCTGGTACAAACTCAAAGGCTAAATATGACTCTTCTATGGCCATCTCAACTAGTTCTGGATACCTAAGTAAATCCTGTTTTGGTATTAAACAAATATTACTTGGGTTATTCCTTATAAGGATAGTATGGTTTTTGATTTTCAAATAATCCATACCAAAATCACCTCACGATATTTCGTCACCAATTTTAGCAAGTACCGGGAATGGTATCCACACTATTGATGATGGGTTTTTCTTGTAAGCTATGACTGCTGCTTTTTCTAATTTATCTTTTACTGCATTTGATAAATCTTCATAAACAGTATAGTCATTTTCTACTGCTACATAAACAAGTTCTGGGTTCTTTATGAGTACAATATCACTAACATCGTCTATTGCTTTTGGATTTCTTTTAACAAAATCAAGAATTAATTCTTTATGTTTTGTAAGTAAATCTAAAGTAATAATACGACCTGGTTTTGTACTATTTTCTAAACAGTTCAAATATATGTCTTCGTGTTCAAGTAGAACAGCGAATGGCATTCTTTCTGCTGAATTCTTAGAACTTAACGAACACTTCCTTGCTAAATTTATATCACTAGATAAAACTTCGCGAGGGACGTATTGGAAAAGTTCCTGATCATAAACTACTGCGATTTCAGCAAGTTCTGCAAATTTAATTTTCACATCTGGTGATAAAGATTTGTAGACACTAGGATCATTAATGAACGAACTAATAACTGTATCTCTTCTTTTTAATAGTCTATCTATAGAAAGCTGAGATAATGCATCTGGATAACTAATTAAGATGCCATCAAAATCAGAGCCCATTGCTTCTTCGAGTTCATAAGATACATTCTTAAGTCCTCTTGGATCTTGTCTTAATCTTTCTACGATAAAGTCCTTGTTCTCAAGCTGATAAGCTCGTGATGCACAATTAAGTGCTAGTGTATTATTACACAGTGCCTTTTTAAGTAAGAACATATTATTTAGAACTACCTGCTTTGGTATGTGTCTAATGTTACTACCATCATTAACTAATGCATTTTCTGCTATAGAAATATTTTTCATAATAGCTGATGATGGAATAGATGATATTCTTAAAGGCTGTTCACGAACAAACTCACAAAAGAAATCTACATGTCTTGTATAAAAATCATCTGTCATACATTCTCTAATCATGTATGGATTTTTCTTAAGACCATGTGAGACAATATCAAAAAAGATATCAGGATAATCGTTATCAGTTTTTTGTAAGTTTCTAAATGATTCTTTGTCTCCCTCTCTAACCAGTGTGAGCAAAATTTTTAAAGTCGCATAATCTTTCATGTCTCATTCCCCACAAAGTCAAGTGAATAAAATTGTTATAGCAAGTAACTAAATGTTAAATGCCGAGTTCTTTTTCTAGATGTTTCTTTCTTGCTAAAAGATTAAAGTAGATATCAATATCACTCTTCTTACCTAAAACAGCAATTTCTTCTTCAAGCTTTTTAAGCTCTTTGTTGATACTGACGATCTCTCTTCTTTTAGAGTAACAATCTCTTTCCATAATTTTAATCTCTCCTTGTACCACTAGTACAATTAATATTTACATGTTACAGTGCGCTTAAAATATACGCAAATTTATACCTGGATTTTATTATAGAAGCGTCATTTTGTCAACAAAAATTCAAGTTATCAATACGATATTTACAACTTATGATTACTTTTAATTATTTTTTAAAATAGTATTCATTTATATAAAAAATTTATATTAAAAAATAAGAATAAATTTATATAAAAAAAATAAGA
>JAKSVV010000004.1 GCA_024407775.1 Clostridia bacterium | reverse complement strand
TAGAAAAACTATCAGTTAAAGAAATTCTTGAACTTTTAGATTCTAAAAAAGTTACTAGTACTGAACTTGTTAACGCTTATTTTGATAGAATCGAAAAGTATGAAGATAAAATTGGTGCATTCGTTACTTTAACAAAAGACTATGCACTATCAAGAGCAAAAGTTGAAGATGAAAAAAGAGCTAGTGGAGAAAAAGTTGGAGCACTATCTGGAGTACCTATTGCTATTAAAGATAACATTTGTACTAAAGGTATTAAAACAACATGTTCTTCTAAAATGCTAGAAGATTTCATCCCGCCATATAACGCTACAGTTATTGAAAAACTTGAAGAAGCAGGTGCAGTTATCATTGGTAAAACAAACATGGATGAATTCGCTATGGGTGGTTCTACAGAAACATCTTACTTTAAGAAAACTAAAAACCCATGGAATTTAGATAGAGTACCTGGTGGTTCATCAGGTGGATCAATTGCAGCAGTTAGTGCTGGATTTGCTCCATGTGCATTAGGTTCAGATACAGGTGGATCAGTAAGACAACCTGCATCATACTGCGGAGTAGTTGGATTAAAACCAACATACGGAACAGTATCAAGATACGGACTTGTAGCATTTGCATCAAGTCTTGATCAAATTGGACCAACAGCAAGAACTGTTTATGATACAGCATTACTTTACAATGTAATAGCAGGACACGACACTCATGATGCTACTAGTGAAGATAGAACATATGATGACTTTACATCATATTGCGGCAAAGATATTAGTGGCATGAAGATTGGTGTTCCTAAAGAATTTACTAGTGAAGGAATAGATCATAGTGTTAGAGAAAAAGTTTTAGCAGCCATTGAAGTATTAAAAAATAAAGGTGCAATTGTATCTGAAATTTCACTTAATGCATCAAAGGATGCCATAGCAGTTTACTATATCTTATGCTGTGCTGAAGCAAGTAGTAACCTTGCTCGTTATGATGGTGTTAGATATGGATATAAAGCAAAAGACTATAAAGATCTAGTTGATATGTATTGCAAAACTAGAAGTGAAGGATTCGGTAAAGAAGTTAAAAGAAGAATCATGCTAGGAAGTTATGTACTATCTAGTGGATATTATGATGCTTACTATAAGAGAGCACAACAAGTTAGAACATTAATTATGGATGAATATAAAAAAGTTTTTGAAGATGTTGATGTAATTATGATGCCAACAGCACCAACAGTAGCATTTAAATTTGGACAAAACGAAGATGATCCATTAAAGATGTATTTAAATGATGTATGCACAGTACCAGTTAACGTAGCAGGTATTCCAGCTATGAGTATTAACTGTGGTTTTGATGAAGACCATATGCCAATAGGTGTACAATTACTTGCAAACAAATTTAATGAAAAAGAAATCTTTAGGGCAGCAAGTTGTCTTGAAAAAGAATTAAACATAAATGAAATTGCTAGTTTGGAGGTGAAATAATATGTCATACGATGATTATCAAATAGTATTAGGACTTGAAGTTCACTCTGAACTAAAAACAAAAACAAAAATTTATTGTTCATGTTCAACAGAATTTGGTGCTGATGTTAACACACATGTATGTCCAGTATGTCTAGGACTTCCTGGAACACTACCTGTTGTTAATAAAGCAGTTGTAGATTTTGCAATGAGAACAGGACTTGCATTAAATTGTAAGATTAGAGAATTTTCTAAACATGACAGAAAGAATTATTTCTATCCTGACCTTCCTAAAGCATATCAAATTACACAATTTGAAATGCCAATATGTTACGATGGATATTTAGATATCGAAACAGAAGAAAGAGGAAAGTCTAGAATTAGAATTCATGAAATGCATATTGAAGAAGATGCAGGTAAGTTATTACATGAAGGAACAAATGGAACTTTAATAGATTACAACAGAGGTGGTGTACCACTAATTGAAATCGTAACAGAACCTGACTTTAGATCAATAGAAGAAGCAAGAGTATACCTTGAAACATTAAAATCAATTTTAAAATATATAGACGTATCAGACTGTAAGATGGAAGAAGGATCACTTCGTTGTGATATTAACATCTCAGTTATGAAAAAAGGTAGCAGTGAATTTGGTACAAGAACAGAACTTAAAAACATGAACTCATTTAGTCATGCAATCAAAGCTATCGAATATGAATATAAGAGACAAATTGATGAACTAGAAAAAGGTAACAGAATAATTCAAGAAACAAGAAGATGGAATGAAGATAAACAAATAACAGAAAGTCTAAGAAGTAAAGAAGAAGCTATGGATTATAGATACTTCCCAGAACCAGACTTAATGCCAATTGTTTTATCAAGTGATAGAGTAGAAGAAGTACGTAAAACTATTCCAGAACTACCTCAAGCTAAAAAAGAAAGATATCAAAAAGAATTTGGATTAACAGCATATGATGCAGACTTAATAGCTAATTATAAAAAGGTTGCAGCATTCTATGAAGAAGCATGTACATACGGAAAAGATACAAAGAATATTGCAAACACAATTATTAGTGAAATCTATAAGAGAATAGATACAGAAGAAGAAAAAGAAGCATTCGATATGCCATTTACAGCAAAAGACCTAGGAGATCTAGATAGCTTAATAGCTAGTGGAGTAATAGGTAAAAATATTGCTAAGAAAGTACTAGATGAAATGTACGAAACAGGAAAGAAACCAAATGAAATTGTTGAAGAACAAGGATTAAAACAAATAGATAATGATGATGAACTAAGAGCAGTAGTATTAAAAGTTGTAAGTGAACAACCTCAATCAGTAGCTGACTTTAAAGCAGGAAAAGATAGAGCAATTAAAGCACTTATGGGAGGCATCATGAAAGAAACAAAAGGTAAAGCTAACCCTGAAAAAGTACAAGCATTCTTAATGGAAGAATTAAATAAATAGTACATAAATAATTTATATAAATAAGGTTATGAAGTAATTCATAACCTTATTTTTTTTATATTTTTAATATATTTGTGTTTGATTTTTATTATATTTCTAATTAATTTTTATCTATATCTATACTTTATTTATTACATAAAATTACATAAGAAATATATAAAATTATCTAAGCATTATATATCCCTAATTACATAAAAATATATCAAAAAATATGTGACTAAATTTTAAATTACAATACTTTTCAAACCTTGATAAAATCTAGAAAAATTCGATGTTATTTTGTTGACAAAATAAATTAGTATGCTACCTTATATTTAGTTAAAACATATACATTTTTGGAGGGTAAATATGAATAGCGAATTTTTAGATGGATTAATGGAAAAAGCAGGTGTATTAACAAAGAAAGCCTCAAAGGACGTTAATTATTTTTATAACACAAAAAAGACAGAAGTAGAAATCGCTAAAGTGAAACATGAAATAGGAAAAATATATAAAGCCATAGGAGAATTAGTATACAATGCTCGTAATGAAGAAACTGATTCTTCAAACATAGATATTCTTTGCAAACAAATTGATGTTAAAAATGCATACATCAAAGAACTTGAAAAAAGAATAGAGCTTTTTAAAGAAGAAAAAAATCTTGAAGATGAAGATCTAAAAGTTTTTGATAAGAAACCATCTTTTATGGATGATGATAATGATGATACAATTATTATTTTAAAAGATGATAAGAAATACATTTATAAATTGAAATTAGAAAAAATTTATTAAATAGTAGGTGATCATATTGGTATGTGAAATCTGTAAAAAGAAAGATGCAATATTCTTTATTAAAGAAGTTGTATTCGGTAAAGAAAGACAACTTGCATTATGTGAAGATTGTGCAATGAAACACAAAGAAACAATAATGCCAAGTAATATGCAAATTGAAAAGTTAATAAAAAGTTTATTAGACTTCACTGGAGAAGAAACAAAATCTACTCCAGAAAAAGCTCCTAAGAAACATAAAAATAAAAGATGTCCTGTTTGTGGATCTACATATGATGAAGTTATATTAGGTTCAACAATAGGTTGTGCTAAGTGTTATGATACATTTAGAAGTGATATTGATGAAATAGTAGATAGCATTTCTAAAGATATATCATATAAAGGTGATAATAAAAATTCTGCTAAAACATCCAAAGCTAAAAAGACAAATGACATAGATAAAGATGTTTTATTAAGAGATTATAAAAAAGATTTAAATGATGCAATTAAAAATGAAGACTTTGAAAAAGCAGCAATGCTTCGTGATGAAATTAAAAAACTTGAAGGTAAAAAAGTAACTAAGAAAACTGAAACTAAAAAAGTTACAACTAAAAAACAAACTAGTACTAAATCTAAAAATGCGACTAAAGAAACTAAAACAAAGAAAGTAGCAGGTAAGAGAAATGGTAATAGCAAGTAAGATAACTTTAAGAAGAAATTTCGAAGACTTTTTATTTCCTTCAACTATCACTTATGAAGATTCAAAATTAATTGCAGACGAAGTTAAAAAAATATTTAAATCAAACAAGAAACTAAAGATATTTGATTTTAATAATGCACATTCAATAGAAATGCTTTATGCATTTAATGCAGTAAATTATGTATCTGATAGTTTTACAAATAATGACTTAGAAAAATTATTATTAGCATCCAAAGATTTTACTACAACTATCATGGTCAATGAAGATGATCATATAAGAATAGATGCAAGATCTTACGATGATAAAGTTCTTTTACTTTATGATGAAGTTAAAAAATTAGAAGATAAAATTGATAAGAAATTTAAATTTGCATTTGACTCAAGATATGGATACTTAACAACAGATCTTGCTCATGTAGGAACAGGTATGATACCAAGTTTTGTATTACACATTCCAATGCTAGAATTATCAAATCAAATGCCAAAAGTTAAAGAAGCTTGTAATAAATTTGGATATGATATTAAACCAGTATTCTCATATGATGAAAAATCAAATGGTGGTTTTTATGAAATCTATACAAAGCTAACACTAGGTATTAGTGAAAAAGAAATTTTATCAAACTTAAAACTTATGATATTAAAACTATGTGATAAAGAAAAATCATTAAGAAGTGAAATAGTTAAAAAAGAAAGACTAAGACTTACTGATGAAGTACATAGAGCATATGGAATAATAACACATGCAAAATTAATTTCACTTAAAGAAGCTGAAGTATTAATCAGTTATATTAAACTAGGTTTAGACTTAGATTTATTTGATAATGATATTAAAATGAAATTAAAAGATTTTAATGTATATGATTTATTAAATATAATTAATGATAAATCAATACAAGCTCAAGTACCATCTGATGATAAGATAGAAATGGATGAAGCAAGAGCACAGGTAATTAAAGAAGAATTAGGACTAGTAGATATTAATTTTGATGATATCGATGGAGATGACATTGATGATGATGACATAAATGATATTAAAAAATTATTAGGACTAGATTAATAAAAATTAAAAATTAAAAATTAAAAATTAAAAATTAAAAAATAAAAATTAAAAATTAAAAATTAAAATTCAAAAAAACAAAACCAAAAATTAAAAATATACTAGGAGGATAATAGATGTTTGGAAAGTTTTCTCAAGCAGCAGAAAGAGCATTAGAACTAGCAAAACAAGCTGCTATAGAAATGGGACATAATTACGTTGGAACAGAACATATATTAGTTGGACTTATAGAAGAGGGATCAGGCGTTGCATGTAAAGTTCTAGAACTTCAAGGACTTACAAAAAGCGAAGTTGTCGAAGCCATTGAAAACTATGTAGGCATAGGTGATTTTGATGGCAAAGGTAAAGTTGATTTCTCACCTAGAACAAAAAAATTATTAGAACTAAGTAAAAGTAAAGCTCTAAAATTTGGTGAAAACTATGTAGGTACAGAACATATCTTACTTACAATTTTAGGTGATAAAAATTCCTTAGCAATAAAAGTTCTAGAAGAATTAGATATAGATATCGATAAGATACATGATGATCTTATGGGTATGTTAAGAGGTCTTAATAAAGATTTTGATTTTGACATTGATAGTAAATTTGATGATGACAAAAAAGAATCTAATACTTTTGAAAAATATACAACAGACTTAACAAAACTTGCTGAAAAAAATAAACTTGATCCAGTCATCGGTAGAAAAAAAGAAATTGAAAGAGTTATTCAAATCTTATCAAGAAGAACAAAAAATAACCCTTGTCTTATCGGTGAACCAGGCGTTGGTAAAACAGCTATCATCGAAGGATTAGCTGAAGCCATAGTATCAGGTGACGTACCAGAAATGCTAAGAGGAAAAAGAGTTTTATCTTTAGATATCTCAGGTATGGTTGCAGGAACAAAATACCGTGGTGAATTTGAAGCAAGAATTAAAAAAGTAATCGAAGAACTAAAAGCTAATACAAATATAATTATCTTCATAGATGAATTACATACAATCATAGGCGCAGGTTCAGCCGAAGGATCACTTGATGCTGCTAACATCTTAAAACCATCACTAGCTCGTGGAGAACTTCAAGTCGTTGGAGCAACAACCATTGATGAGTTTAGAAAACACATTGAAAAAGATGCAGCACTAGAAAGAAGATTCCAACCAGTTCAAGTTGAAGAACCAACTGATGAAGAAACTCTAGAAATCCTTAAGGGATTACGTGATAAGTATGAAGCTCATCACGAAGTATTAATTACAGATGAAGCACTAAAGAGTGCAGTTAAATTATCAGCTAGATATTTAACAGATAGATATATGCCAGATAAAGCAATCGATGTTATCGATGAAGCAGCATCTAAGGTTAAACTTTTAAGTTATTCTAAACCAGAAGAAATAACTAAAGAAGAAAATAAACTTGATGAATTAAAACTAGAAAAAGAAAGATTAATCAAAGATGAAGAATTTGAAAAAGCTGGTGCTATTAAAAAGAAAGAACAAACACTAAAAACTAAAATAGAAAAACTATATGATAAGTGGAAATTAGATAAGACAGATAATAAATCTAAAGTAACAGAAAAAGAAGTTGGACTAGTAATAGAAAACTGGACAGGAGTTCCTGTTACTAAACTTGAAGAAGAAGAATCTACAAGACTTACTAAACTTGAAGAACTATTACATGAAAGAATAGTAGGACAAGATGAAGCAGTTAAGGGTGTAGCAACAGCAGTAAGAAGAGGAAGAGTTGGACTTAAAGATCCAAAAAGACCAATAGGTTCATTCTTATTCTTAGGACCTACTGGTGTAGGTAAAACAGAACTTACAAAAGCACTAGCCCAGGTAATGTTTGGTGATGAAAAATTTATGATAAGAATAGATATGTCTGAATACATGGAAAAACATGAAGCTAGTAAATTAATAGGAGCACCTCCTGGATACATAGGTCATGATGAAGCAGGACAACTTACTGAAGCAATAAGAAGAAAACCATATAGTGTTGTACTATTTGATGAAATAGAAAAAGCACATCCAGATGTATTTAATATCTTACTTCAAATTTTAGATGATGGACATATAACAGACTCACAAGGAAGAAAAGTAGACTTTAAAAATACAGTCATAGTTATGACATCAAATGTTGGAGCAAGAGATATAACAGAACCAAAACAATTAGGATTTGCTTCAAACAAAAATAAAGCAGAAACTGATTATAAAGATATGAAAAAGAATGTAATGGATAAATTAAAAGAACAATTTAAACCAGAATTCTTAAACCGTATCGATGAAATAACAGTATTCCATAAATTATCTGAAGATAACATAAAGGATATTGTTAAGATATTAATAAAAGGTTTAGTAAAGAAAGCAAAAGATAATATAAAACTAGATCTTAAAGTAACAGATAATGCAATTAACTTCATAGCAAAAGAAGGATATGATGCAGCATATGGTGCAAGACCATTAAAGAGAGCAATACAATCTAAGTTTGAAGACTTACTTGCAGAAAAAATTCTTGAAGGTACAATTAAAGAAGGAGATACTGTTACACTTGATGTTGTTAAGAAAAACGATAAAGAAGAAGTAATAGTAAAAGCAAAATCTCAAAAAGAAGTTGCACCTAAAAAAGAAACAAAAACAAAAACAATTACTAAAAAAAGTAGCAAAGAAAAAATAAAAAAATAAAAAAATAAAAAAGAAAAAATAATTTAATGGAAAAATAATTATGAATATTGTAGGTATAGGTTGTGATATTGTTGAAGTTGATAGAGCAGGTAAACTATCAAATGAAAAATATCTAAATAAATTTTTAACACAAAAAGAAATTGATAATATAAATTTTAAGAGTAAAATTAAAAGTGAACATATAGCAGGAAGGTTTGCAGCTAAAGAAGCAATAGTTAAATCACTAGGAACAGGATTTAGAAATATAAGTCCTACTGATATTGAAATAACTAATGACGAACTAGGTAAACCAATTGCTAAAATTTTAAAAGATGATGATAACTTTAAGGAATTAAAATTTGAATTATCAATATCTCATATTAAAAAAGTAGCTATGGCTTATGTCATATGCTATAAGGATTAAATAAATATTACTTAATAAAATTTACTAGGAGAATTAATATGGGTTATTTTAAAACAAATGGTCTTAGAGGATCAGAACTTGAAGAAATGATTAATATGACTAATGAGATGTATAGAAAAGAAGGCATAGCATTAGTTCAAAAAATACCTACACCAATTAAACCAATAGAAATGGATAAAGAACATAAAAAAATTACTCTAGCATTCTTTGATGAAAAAAGTACAGTTGACTACATAGGAGTAGCTCAAGGAGTTCCAGTATGTTTTGATGCTAAAGAAACTAATGAAGTATCAATGCCGTTAAAAAACATACATGATCATCAAGTAGAATACATGATAGATTTTAAAAAACAAAATGGAGTAAGCTTTTTTATATTCTATTACAAAAAGGTAGATAAATTATTTTTAGTACCAATAGAAAAATATTTAGAACTAGTTAACCAATCAGATAAAAAATCAATATCGTATAAAGAGTTTGATTCTAAGTATGAACTTAAAATTGAACGTGGTACATATATTAATTATTTAAAACAACTTAATAATTTTATTTAAGAGGAGGCTCATTATGGATGAATTTAATGGAGTAGTAAAGGTTGATTTTAAAACAGCAAGAGAAAACGCAGGAATGAGTAAAGAACTTGCAAGTCAAATTTTTAAAGAAGTATCATTTAGTGATATCTCAATTGATGATGTTGAAGAAGGAAACGCATATCTTAATCAACAAGAAGTAGATACTCTTTGCGGAATGTATGGTATACCAGACTTCTTAAGAAAGGGAGCATATGAAAAATACTCAAACAAAAAATTCTAAGAATGCTAATGAAGATTTAGATAGCATAAGATTAGATAAATTTTTAAAGATATCAAGAATAATAAAAAGAAGAAGTGTAGCAAAAGACTTTTGCGATACAGATAGAGTATGGGTTAACGAACGCGATGCAAAAGCGAGTTCAAAAATTAGACTTAATGATATTGTTACTATTAAGTTTGGTAACAACTTATTAAAGTTTAAAGTAACAGATTTAAAACTATCAACTAAAAAAGATGATGCAAAAGAAATGTATGAAATTTTAGAGGAAAAAAGAGTTGATAATGTGGAAAACTAAAAAAATAATTTGTGAATAAAAATAAATTTATAAAAAATAAATTTAAAAAAATTTTATAACATAAAAAAATGTGGGCATATATGCTCACATTTTTTTATGTCTTAATTTAGTTTTTTCTTTTTTTAATTTCTTAATGGTTAACTCTCTTCTTCGTCTCTTTTAATAGTTACAAATGCAATAAGCACGCAGTCATCTTTGAAAACTCTAGTCTGGTATACAGTGTAGTTATAAATCTTTGCATATCTTTCAAGAAGATCTGAACTTGTGCAATACTTCCACTGCTCAATTGATACTGTAATCTGAAATGCAAGTGTGTTATCACAATATGCATACTGTAAGTTGTCATTAATCCTGCGCCAAAACTTTAACTCTTTAATTTGTTCTTTGTGTTCATTCTTGACCTTTTTAAATTCGTCCTTAAAGTTAGTAACAAAATTCATACATTTCACCTCTCATAATAAAACCGGGTTGTTGCTACTTAAAACTTTTCCATTACAAGCTTAACAGCTTCGAAATAAGGGAACTCATTTACTACCTTAAAGCCATGCTGACGAGCTACTTTATTGATAGCATCCCACTGAGAACTAGCAAATCTGCCATAGTCTGTGTAAGAAACAACGAGTTCAAAAGTTTTCTTCTTCTGATTCTTTTCGAACATCTTAGCTAAGTAAGCATCGAATTCTTCCTGATTGTTAAAATTCTTTTTCATCATAGTAATCACCTTCTAGAGAGACCATTAATATTAAACTAAAATTATTTTTTAATAATTGATTTCTATTCCATCAATTATTGCTTTAATGATTGTATTACCCTTTGCAAAAAATTCGCCTTCACTCTCACAAGTTAATTTACTAGCAATGTTTGCTGATGACTTAAATGTCTTAATGTCTCCTTCACTTTTTATTGTGATAGAAGCAATGTTGTCACTACAATATAGTGTGTAGTAAACAGGACAAGCGTCAATGAGACAAACCTTACCAGAAAACTTAGTGATAGGAAGAGCATTATTTTTCTTACCATCAAGGTAAACAAATAAATATCCAAATGCGAAAATAATTGCAAATAGTAAAAGTACAAAGCAAGTATTACTCATAGAATATCCTCCATTAATTTTTTATATGCAAAAAATCAAAAACTAAAGTTACACCCAAAGTATATTAGCGTTTGGGTAAAAAGTCAATATAAATTTATAACTAGTTGATAAATTTAGAAAACTTTGATATAACATACGAGTAATGCTGTTGTGCAACTTATGCATATTAATTCTTTTGGAGGGAAATAATCTCATGAGAAAAGAACAGTATAGAAGTTTTTTAAGTGAAGAAGAATATAAGTTCTTATCACTACTTGTTGAGATATCAGAAGATGCTGACAAGGTTGTTATGTGTAATAACTTTGATGATGAAGAGTATATCTATTTCGATGGAGAAAACTTTATTTATAGAACAACTGATGATATTTTAATAAGTGATGAAGCAATAGAAGTTGTAGAATTCTTTAGGTCATCTTACTCAATTGGATGGTATAAATCATGCCGCTGGTACATTGATGATATGCCTAATTAAACTTATAAAACTTATTAAACTTTTTAAAAAGAAAAAACTCACAAGAAATATTCTTGTGAGTTTTTTTCTTTTTCAGTATTAAATTTTTTTCTTTTTTGTTTTGTTTTTCTTTCTCTTTTTAGATCTTTTAGATGTTATATCTCTCCTGAAAGAAAAACTTGATATCAGTATCACTCTTTTCAAACTGATATAACTTGTAGCCATAGTGATCAGCAATAAATGAAAGAGTTCTTGCATAGTCACAAACTTCATTCCAAACCCTGAGTTCTGTTCTTAAGATGAATGCCTTTTCTCGATTCTTTCTTCTCTTATCGAACTCGAGTTCAATCTTCTCTAACATTTCAAGTGCTTTAAGATCCTGCTCATACTTCTTTGAAAGTTCTTTTCTTTCTTTCTCGTAGTTATTATACATAGCCATATCCTCCTAAAGCGTTAACTCGCCTCTAGCTAATGCATCATTAAGTTTCCTAATTGTGTTAATCTTACCAGCTTCTTTGAATTCAAGAACAAAGTCATAATCTTCTTTAATCTTTGTAGTAAGTTCATAGTTATAAAGCGCTGCATACTCTGATGCAATGTTAATTTCATCTTCCATATTTAAAGGAAGTGCGAAACATACTAATATGTCATTATTCTTCCTGCTCTTTTCAAAAAGCTTTTTAGTCTTCTTCCAAAACTTAATCTTCTTAAGATCTTCTTTGTACTTTTTCTTTGCTAACTTCTTAGCCTCTTTAAAATTTTCAATCATAACATACGTCCTAAAGCCCAATGCTTTAAAAAAGTTAATACGTTACAGTATGCAATATTTGCACAAATTATTAAACTGAATTATATATCTCATCTTCTATTTTTGTCAATATGATTTTTCAATACAAAATTTTTTTAGTTAAATTATAAATAAAAAATGCCGATTAAATATATATAAGATGAATATGTGATGAATAAAAGATAAATGTTAGATAAAATTATGGTTGACTTGTTATCACCTTAGTTGTATAATAACTTTATCTTAAAAATATAAACATAATAAAAAATAAATAATAAATAAATTTTATTTATGGAGGTATAATTATGAAATATAAATCAATGTTTAAAATAGACTTCAAAGAAGCAAGAGAAAATGCAGGACTTGAAATTCCTGTTGTAGAATCAATAGCTAGAGGAGTAGGTCATGATATTAACCTTATGGCTATAGAAAACAATATGGTTAAACCATCTGATAAAGATGTTAACTTACTTATGAGTATCTATAAGCAAGCTGGTATGCCAGACCCTGATATGAATGGAAAGATGGGATCATTTATGAAATTTTAATTAGATTTAAAAATAAAGAATTAATAATAAAAACAAAAAAGAGGATTTACCAAAAGTAAATCCTCTTTTTCTATTCTATAGTATAATTAAACACACATGTATATAAATACATTTATAATACATTGTTCTCGCACATTAATTTATGATAAGCTATATGGTTTGGTATAATTTATAAGTATCATTGTGCTTTACCTTATATAAAATATATTTATTAAATATATTTATTAGCATCTTATAAATTATTAGTAACAATATAAAACATTAGAAAAGTGATTTATAGCTTGTCACAAAAAAATGTGTAGCAGTTAATAATACAATCTATATGATATAAATCATATTATTAACTGCTACACAAGGTGAGTGTGTGTTGGTTGGTTGGGTATGCCCTAATTATATATCAGCTATATCTTTATGTCAACCAACTTTTTTAAATTTAAGAGTAAAGTATTGATAGGAATTTCCTAGCTTTGCAATACTTTTTTTGATATTGATTTTGGCAAATTATATGCTATAATGAAGAAAAAATTGGAGAAGGTTATGCAAGAAAAAAATTTCACACATTTACATGTACATACACAATATAGTTTGCTAGATGGTGCTTCAAAAGTCACTGATTTAGTAGCTCGTGCTAAGGAATTTGGCATGGATAGCATTGCTATAACTGATCATGGAGTTATGTACGGAGTTATTGACTTCTACAAAGAATGTAAAAAGGAAGGTATAAAACCTATCCTAGGAGTAGAAGCATATGTTATAAATGGAGATATTTTAGATAAAGATGGCGGCTTAAATGAAGAACGTTACCATCTTATTTTGCTTGCAGAAAATGAAATAGGTTATAAGAACCTAATGAAACTTGTATCCATATCTCATAAAGATGGTTATTACTATAAACCTCGTATGAATAAAGAAATGTTAAGAAAGTATCACGAAGGAATTATAGCCTTATCAGCATGTCTATCAGGTGAAGTAGCTAGAGTTATATTATCTGGTGACATAGATATGGCTAAAAAAGTAGCACTAGATTATAAAGATATTTTTGGTGAAAATAATTTTTATCTAGAAATGCAAGCTAATACTGTTCCTAACCAAACTAAGGTTAATGAAATATTAAAGAAGATGAGCACAGAACTTGATATACCACTAGTAGCTACATGTGACTCTCACTATCTAACACGTGATGACTATAAGACACAAGAAATTCTTATGTGTATTCAAACAGGTAAAAAAATAACTGATGAAGATAGAATGAGACTAGAACAAAATGCTTTTTATTTTAAAAACTATGATGAAATGACTATGATCTTTGATGATGAAATAGGTTATGAAGCATTAGAAAATACAAATAAGATAGCAGCTAGATGTAACGTTGAAATAGAGTTTGGTAAATATAAATTACCAAGATACGAGATGAATGATGATGACATTAAAAAATATGGCAAACTAGAATCCAAAGAACTATTAGAAAAATTATGTTTAATAGGATTAGATAAATATTTTAAAACAAATGATAACGAATACATCTATGATATAAATGATTTGAAAAATAGATTAAAGTATGAATTAGATACCATAAACCAAATGGGATTTACAGATTACTTTTTAATTGTATGGGACTTTATTAAATTTGCTAAGGATAATGACATACCAGTAGGACCTGGCCGTGGATCAGCTGCAGGTTCACTTGTTAGTTATCTTCTTAACATCACTGAAGTTGACCCTATTAAGTATAACTTACTTTTTGAAAGATTCTTAAATCCAGAAAGAGTATCTATGCCAGATATAGACGTTGACTTTTGTAACATAAGAAGAGGCGAAGTAATAGAGTATGTTACTAAAAAATATGGCAGTGAATGTGTATCACAAATTGTTACATTCGGAACTATGTCAGCAAAGCAAGTTATTCGTGATGTAGGAAGAGTACTTGACGTGCCTTATAGCGATGTTGATATCATTGCTAAAATGATTCCTTATGAAATGCACGTAACAATAGATAAAGCACTTGAAGAAAATAGTGAACTTAAAACTCTATACTTACAAGATGAAAAAGTTAGAGAAATAATAGATACTGCTAAAAAACTAGAAGGACTACCACGTCATGCTTCAACTCATGCTGCGGGTGTAGTCATATGTGATAAACCAATATACGAATATGTACCACTATCAAAAAGTGAAGATTTCGTAGTAACAGAGTTTAACATGACAACCATCGAAGAACTAGGACTATTAAAGATGGACTTCTTAGGTCTTAGAAATTTATCTGTTATTAATAATACTATTAAGAGTATTAAAGAAAATAAAAATATAGATCTTGATATTAGAAAAATAGATATGAATGATAAGAATGTTTATGACATGATATCAAAGGGAGATACATCTGGAGTATTCCAACTTGAAAGTAAAGGCATGACTCAGTTCATGAAAGAACTAAAACCAGAAAGACTTGAAGATATCATAGCAGGAATAAGTTTATATAGACCAGGACCTATGGATTTTATTCCAAACTATATTAAGGGTAAAAATAATCCATCATCTATTAAGTATGATCATGAATTATTAATCCCAGTATTAAAGGATACTAACGGAGTAATAGTTTATCAAGAACAAGTAATGCAAATCTTAAAGACACTTGCTGGATATAGCCTAGGTGATAGTGACCTTATAAGAAGAGCAATGAGTAAAAAGAAAATGGATGTTATGATAAAAGAAAAAGAAACATTCGTTTATGGTGATGAAACTAGAGGAATAAAAGGTGCAATTAATAATGGCATAGATAAAGAAACAGCAGAATTGATTTTTGATAAGATGATAGATTTTGCTAACTATGCATTTAATAAATCACACTCCGCATGTTACTCATTTGTAGCATACCAAACTGCTTATTTAAAATATTACTATAAGAGTGAATTCTTTGCTTCACTAATATCAAGTGGTATGGCAAATCAAGGTATGACAGCTTACTACATAGAAGAGGCAAGAAGAGCGGGTATTGAAGTAAAAGCACCAGATGTTAATGAATCTGGATATTTATTTAATGCAAATAAAGATGACTCAATAAGTTATGCCTTATCACAAATAAAAGGCATAGGTATGGATATAATTATTAACCTTCAAAATGAAAGAGAAGAAAATGGTTTATTTAAATCATTAACAGATTTCATAGAAAGAATGCTTAAGTATAATATATCTAAAAAAGCCATAGAGAACTTAATAAAAGTTGGAGCATTCGATAATATGGGAGGACATAGATCACAATACCTTGCAGTATACATGTTAGTTTATGATAGACTCCTAGCTAAAGCAAAAAGAGAACTAGATGGACAATTAGATTTATTTAGCATAGGACTAAGTGATGAAGAAAAAGAAAAAGAAGCAACAGATGACTTCCCAGAACTTGATGAACTAGATGATAAAATAAAATTACTTATGGAAAAAGAATTGCTAGGACTATATGTATCAGGTCATCCTCTAAAAGAATATGAAAAAGCAATAAGTAAATATAATGCAATAAGTATATCTGATATCTTAATGAAAAATGAAGAGACTGATGAGTATGAAATAAAAGATAATAAAGAAGTACTAGTGATAGGAATAATAAATAACGTAAATTTAAAAGTAACAAAAAATAATTCAATGATGTGTTTTATAAAACTAGAAGATATGTCAGGAGAAATAGAAGTTATAGTATTCCCTAAAACATTTGATAGATATAAACACTTGTTAAGAGAAGAAGATGTAATAATGCTAAGAGCTAGATGCCAAGTTAAAGAAGATAATGTGCAGCTAATAGCAGAGGAGATAAAATCACTAGATAATGAAGTGGTGATGAGTGCATTAACATTAAAAGTAGATACAGTAAGTGATAAAAATATGCTAGATAATATAAAAAAGATAATGCAAAGATATGAAGGTAATAGTACTTGTGAAATATACTCAAAGGATGATGGAAAAACAAGATATCCTAAATTAAAAATAAGAGTATGTGAAGAACTATTAAAAGAACTAGGATTCTTACTAGGAGATAGTAATGTAATATCAAATATATAAATAAAATTATAACTCATATATAATTTACAAATAGAAATAATTTATTTATAATAATATTTAAAGAAATATAGAGTAAATAAAAAATATAAAGAAATATATAAAATATAAAAAATTTATAAAAAGGAGGTCCTATAATGGCAAAAAAGAAAAACCGTAAGGGAAAGAAAAGAAGAAGACAAAATATGAGCTTATTTATAATAACAGCGGTAATTTTCATCGGTGTAGCATTAATATATGGGATCTTCTTAAATAAGATAATGGAAAAGAACGAAGCAAAAGAAATAGAACTAGAAGAACTAGAAAGAGAACAAAAAGAAAAACAAAAAGAATTAACAAAGAAACAATATGAATTAAATTACTATCAATCTGATGAAAACATAGAAAAGAAAGCTAGAGAAGAATTAGGATTAGTTATGCCACAAGAAATTGTATTTATTCCAAATAACTAATCTAGTAAAAAGAAAAATAAAAAAATAATGATTTAAAATTAAAAAATTAATTAATTAAAATAAAAATACCAAAAAGTATATTACTTTTTGGTATTTTTTTAATATTTTTTATATTTAATCATATTTTAATTCTTTAACATCAGATAATTTCTTTTTAATCCTTTGCAATGCATTATCTACGCTCTTTTTAGTCACTTTTAATTCCTTTGATATATCAAAGTATGTATATCCATCTAAAAAAAGCAAAAATATTTGATTTTCTAGTGGACTTAGGTGCTCTTTTATGATATGATACCTTTCTGTGTCTAGAAGTATATTTTCAGGATTTCTAGACTTACTAGAGATTAATGATATAAATTCAACCTTATGGTCAGAATTTGATTCCTGTCCTATGGTTTGATTAAGTGATAGAGAATTGTTTAAAATTTCATTCTTTTTGCGATTATTTGATCTTAGAGCTGTTAGGATCTGATGGTTTATACAAACCTTAGCAAAAAAGTTGAAAGGCACTCCAGATACGGGATTGAAGTTTTTTATGGCAGTATATAGCCCTATCATTCCCTCTTGGAGAAGATCCTCATAGTCTAGTCTCGAACTAGAAAAAGCACGACATTTAGTTTTTAGAGTGGTTTTATACCTACTAAAAAGTTCACTAATCGCGCTCTGGGAGTCACTTTCCTTGATTTTTTCTATTAATTCTTCGTCAGATAATTCGCTTAAATTTTTCATTTATTAATCTCCAAAAAAAGTATTGAATAAATTATACAATATCCATTTTCGGAAATCAAGTCTAGGAGCGGTTTTGCAAGATTTTTTACTAAAATTTTGTAAAAATTCATACAAATTGACTAATTTTTTCCAAAATTGTATTGACTTTCAATGGAAAAAATTGTATAATAATTACATAATATAAGTTTGGGAGGTTGTTATGGACAGAAACCAAGAAAAAGAAAGAATACAAAAAGAATTAGAGGAATTAGCTAAAAGACAAGCTGAGCTTAAGTTACAAAAGGTTAACATCGATATTGAAGAAATGAACGAAGATATCGAAGCAAATTCACAAAATGGTGGATCTGCAACAGATTTACTTTGGGAATTACAAATTGGAATGCCAGAACTAGAAAGAAAACAAAAATATTATGAAAAGAAAGCTGGAATTGAAGAACCAAAGAAAGAAAAACCTAAAAAACTTGGAAAACTATCAGCTGAAGATTTAGATAGATTATCAATTATGGTAAATGCATTAAATAAAGCTGAATTTAATATGGCAAAAGCAAGATTAGATGGCGATCAAGCAGCAGCAAAAGCAGCTGCTGAATATATAGTAGCCTTAAAACAACAATTCGTTGGTAAATTTAAAGATTCAATTGCATTTACAGATGAAGAAATTGCTCTAGCAACTTCTAGCGATGGAAAAACAATTTACAAAGGACTTGATGTTAAAACAATTCTTAATAGAGCAGGTTTAACAGATAGCATTAAAGAAGTTAAAGATATTAATAAAGATACATTAGCAAGTACAATTGATGAAATTAATACATCATTTGAAGACAGAATGAAAACTAATGTATTTGAACACATAGCAGCCGCTGAAGTTCAAACTTGTCAAGAAAGAAATGAACAAATTATAGATAAAGCAAAAGAAATTAGAGGAATTGTACTTGAAGCAATCAATGCTAATAAAGTAGAAACTTTAATTGGTTATGGATTTGATTTAACAAAAGCACAAGATTCAGAAGACTACTTTAAAGTAGAAGAAAAAGAAATAGATGGAAAGAAAGTTAAAACTTTCGTACCAATTGATCTTAAAAAGAGTCATGAATTCCAACAAGAATTAGGTGCTAAAGATAAAGAAGCAATGAAATACTTCTATCAAGAAATGAAAAAACTTCCTAAAGAAGAAAGAGATAGCGCAGATACAATGTTACAAAGCTTAAATACAATTGCTTTTAACAGAATTGCAAAAGCTATCAATGAACAAAACCATCAAGGTAATGCAGAATTTGCTGCAGACATTTCAGTAATGTTAGCAGATCCAGAAAAAGCATATAACCGAATGGAAAAACATTCTCATTCTAGAAAAGAATTAGAATCATTAAGCTTTATAGAAAGAATGAAAACAACAAGAAGAGACAGAGAATATAGAGAACAAATTGAAAAATTATTTACATATGAAGTAGTTAAAAAAGACGAAGCAGGAAATGCAATAGTAGATAAAGATGGTACAGTAGTAAAAGAAACTATTTCATTATCATTTGAAGAAATCAAAAAGACATTTGATATATACAAAAATTCAGAACATATAATTAATCAAGAAAACAAAGTATTAAATGCTACAGTAAAAGAATTCAGAGAAATGCTTCCAGACTTAGACATCACAAGAGAAGTAATAGATGTTAAAAGAAGAGAAGGTTACGCTGAAGGAGTTAAAGTAGTTGGTGATGACTTCTTTAATATGAGCGTAGCAACAAAAGACTTAGAATTATATGGATTTAAGAAAGTATATGAAGATAAATTAAATGCAGAAGTAATTAAAGATGAAGAAGGAAACATAGTAAATCCTGAAGCCATCAAATCTTATAAAGATACAAAATTCTGTAAGTACTTATCAGAAGAACTAGAAGAAACATTTGTAAAAACAGAAGATGTAAGAATAGAAAAAATAAATCAATTAGAATCAAATATGGGTAAATTTAAAGCAGCAACAATAGATATGGAAAAAGATGTTGATAAAGTATTTGATTTAGATGTAACTAGAGATTTAACAATCACAGTTGCACCAGTAGTAAAAGAAGAAGTGGTTGAAGAAGAAGTGGCTGAAGAAGAAGTTGCTGAAGAAGAACCAGTAAAAGACGAAACAGTAGTTAAAATGAAAGGTGGTTCTGAATTACATATTGATACAGAAACTAAAGAAGCTACAATTGTAGTACCACCAGCAAAAGAAGAACCAGCAAAAGAAGAACCAGCAAAAGAAGAACCAGTAAAAGAAGAACCAGTTGTTAAAGAAGAACCTGTAGTTGAAACAACTGAAGAAGAAGTTGGATTCAAACCAGCTGGAGATCTTGACTATGTAGTTAGAGAAGAACCAGTTAAAGAAACTGAATCAAAAGAAATTAGCATAGATGATTTAACACTAGAAGAAAAAGTTGCAGCATATAGATATTACCAAGCTAATTTACTTACTGTAATTATGAGCGCTGATGAAGGCATAGATATAGATAGAGATCTATTCTGTCTTGGTGATGATGTTTTAAATGAAATTGCTAAAAACGCTAAACGTGGATATACATTCAGTTTTGATGATGAAGACGTTAAAGAAAAATATCCAGAATTCATTGCTGAACTTGAAAGACAAAAAGCTGAAGCAGCAAAAGAAACTGAAGAAGAAGCAGAAAAAGCAGCTGAAGAAATTGCAAAACTTGAAGAAGCAGCAGAAGAACAAGAAGCAGGTGAAGAAGTTGAAGGACCTGATCTTGCAGAATAATAATAACTACAATAATTATATAAACAAAATTAAAATAAAAAATATATTAGAAATTTAGGGAGGCAATAAAATGCAAAAAAGAGTTGATATTGATGAAATCGATGTTGAAGATACAAAAGCAAAATCAAGCGATAAAAAAGATAAAAAAGTAAAGAACAAAGAAACTAAAGCAGCTAAAAAAGCAGCTAAACGTATGGGACTTGCAGGATATGCAGCTGGTGTTCTATCAGCAGCAGCCGTAGGATTATATGCTTATGGTAATCTTTCAACAGAAAAAGAAAACTATACAGGAGCAGCTATTGAAACTTCAATAGATGGTGATAACGATAAAGACTTCGAAGAAGACGATAAATATACATATGATGATATTAGAGAAATCGTTGAAGAAAAAGAAGCTTTAGTTAAAACTATTGATGAAAAATTAGAAAACGTTGATGAATCAACACACTTTACTCCAAGTAAAGAATCTAGTTGGAGAGAAAGAACATTAAATGATGGAGATATCTTAAGAGCAGAAAAAGATTACGTTAATGAAGAAATCGGAATCTTTAATGATATCTTATCACAAGAAGCTTTAGATGATGATGAATACTTATCAGATGAAGCTGCAAGAACAATCGATGATTATTTCGACATTGCAGCAAATGGTGAAGTAACAGTTCAAATCGAAAGAGCTGACGTTGAAGCAGCAAGAGAAAACACAATTCAAACAGTTAAAAGCTTTATGGAAAAAGATGAAGCAGTAACAGTTAACTATGATAAATTAGAAAAAATTATGGGAACACCTAGTGTATATGTAGTATTTGAAAACGAAGCAGCATTCATTGATTCAATCAATGATCAAGCTGATGAATATCAATTATACATTGAAGAAGAACATGATTCTCAAAAAGAAAAAGGTATCTTTGATGAAATCGATCATGTACAAAATGCAAAAGATAATATTACAGGTCAATGGGGAACAGTTTATAGAACAAATGTTAAAGAATTAGTTAAAGTAACTTCTACTAAAACAGTTGTTAATGAAACACCAGCTCCAGTAGTAACACCTGAAAAAGAACCAGAAATTATTCCAGAAGATATACCAGATCCAACTCCAATTACACCAGAAACACCTGATGTAACAACAGAAGATGTTGTAGGAGATAAAAAACCAGCTCCAAATGCTGAAGATCATCAAGGAATGCCAGCACCAGGAGAAGAAGTTGGAGATACACAAGGTATGTCATCACCAGCTCCACAAGCTCCAGCAACAGAAGACGTTGGAGATACACAAGGTATGCCATCACCTGAAGATATCGCTTCATTAACAGATGATGATTTAGATGATATCTTTGGATATGACGGAACAAATGATGAAGCACAACCTGAATTCTTTATGGACTAGTTATAAATAGTTATTATTAAAATTTAATACTAATCATTTTTACATAAACTTATATAGTGAGTATGGGCATATGGCATGAAACGTGTAATGCGTAATGTTTAGAAAGCTATATAAAATTGCATGGTAAAAGTAATTATTAATCTTAATAATTACTTTTACTTTGCAAAAATTTTAATAAAACAAATTTATAATTATTTATAATAAAAAATAAAAAATATGAAAATAAAAATAAGTTTAAAATTTATATATATAATTATGTTAAAGATTATCTACTTAAATGATACTAAATACGTATTAAATATTGAAATATAAAATATTCGTATTATCATTTAAGTTAGGATAATATTTCTATGGAGGGAATTATGAAATTAAAAAAATTATTATTACCTTTAATAATGGTTATGTTAGTTTTAACAAGTACAGTTGTATTTGCTGCAACACTATCAATTTCAGCAGGTAAAACATCTGGACAAGTTAAAAATAATGAAGCTATTAAATACACAGGTAAAACAGACTCAACAACAGTATTTATTCAATCAATTGGATATACTATTACAGACGTAGCAACAGGAAAAGAATTAAAAACACAAACATTTCCTGCTAGCAAATCAAATGTACAAACAATGAATATGACAGCTTACATGCCAGAAGTTGCATATGATAACATTAATGTTAGGGTAACATTAAAAGATAAAAGCGGTAACACAAAAACTGCTGATTACAAATATACAATGGATACTAAAAATGTATTCACAATTGATGTAACACCATCATCAGGTAAGTTAACTAAAGGTCAACTTATGAGCATGATCTGTACAGCAAGCCAAAACGGAATTGGTATTAAAAATGTTAAATTAGCATTTAAAGATACACAAGGAAATGTATTATTAGATTATTCTACAGTAGCTAATGATAAAGGACTTGGATGTGGAGTAAATAAATTCTACTTAGATCCAATGTACGCACCATCAAAAGTTGCTAGTAATGTAATTTTAACAGTAGATATTGATGATATTAGAGGAAGAACATTCTCTAAAACATTTAACTATACAATGGATGCTGGATCAACACCAACAGGAAACGTAATTACAATTACACCTGATAAAGCAAGCGGTTCAAACATCAACCCAGGAGAAGTAATTACATTTGCATCAAGAGGAACAACAAAAAATATTAAATATATTAACTTTAAATTATATAAAGAAAATCCAGATAATTTATTATTTGATAAAACAATAAACAGTTCATATCCAAATGGTTCTAACCCATTAGAATATGGAAAAACAATGCCAACAGAACCAGGAAGATATAGAGTTGAAATAGTAGCATATGATACTGACGGAAACTACAAAAAAGAAATTTTCTATTTTGTAATCCCAGGATCAACACCTACTCCATCTTCATCTGTTGCAGTAACTTATGATCCAGTATCAGGTTCAACAGTAGAAGAAGACGATTTAATTAAAGTAACAGGAATCACATCAATTGATTCTGATCCTGTAGTATCAATTAGATATAATATCTATGATGCTGATGGAGATAAAATTACATCTAAAACAGTAACAGGAAATTCTCCAAAATTATATTACAATATAACAGTTCCATCAGGAATTGATACAAGATACTTCACAATCGAAACAGTAGCAACAACTGTATCAGGAGTTACAGGATCAGCTACAGCTAAATATTATTTAGAAGATTATGATGACGACGATGACGATGATGATGACGATGATATCTATTCTGGATACATCAACCCAGATCTTGATGGTCTAGCAATTGACCTATGGACAGTAGAAAAAGAAAGAATGTTCGAACTTGATTCAACAATCAACTTCGTAGCATATTACTATAACTTCGATAAAAAAGATGCTAAAAATGTAGTAATCGAAATAGAAGTACCAGACGGATTTACAGTAAAATCTAGATCAACAAGCTATGGTTCAAGCCAAGTTAAAAACGGAAACATTATCTACAAAGTAGGTACAGTTCCAAGTAAAACATTAAGAGAAGTAAGATTCTCATTAAAAGCTGATGATGATGATCTATCAGAAACAGCACAAAACATTAAAGCAATCATCTATAGAGATACAGATGATGAAGAAGATACATCAACACAAAGAATTTACATCTATGAAGTTGGTGAAAAAGGAAATAGAAAAGCATTCGTAACAGGATACACAGACGGAAGCTTCAGACCAGATAACAACATCACAAGAGCTGAAGTTGCTGCTATGATGGCAAGAGCATTCAATTACAGTGCTAAATCAGTTTCAAAAACATTTACAGACGTTAAAACAACAAACTGGGCATACAAATATGTAGCAGGATGTTACAATAAAAACGTAATTAAAGGATATACAGATGGTTCATTTAGACCAACAAACAAAATCACAAGAGCTGAATTATATGCAATGACATTCAGATCAATGGAAATCGATGAAGAAGAAAAACCATTATTTGTACCAAAGGCATATAGAAAAGAAACATCATGGGATACACCATATGTTGCAGGTCTTGAAAGATTAAGAATGATTGATGATATGGATGACTTAGATAAAGATGATGTAGCAACAAGAGCTGAAGTTGTATACTTAATTTCAAGAGTACAATTCAGAAATACATCAAGCTTCAAAGTTAACTACTACAACGATGTAACAAGTTCTTACTGGAACGCAAAAGACATCGAAGCAGCTTCATACAATTATTCATTCACAAGAAAATCAGGTGGTAAAGAAACTGTTAAACTAGGAACAACATTCTTAGAATCAGAAAGCAACTACCTAAAATAATTAATATTGAATAATACAATATGACATATAAATGCACTGCTTAGCAGTGCATTTTTTATGTCATAAGTAATTGGTTATTTATATAATTACATATATAGGTAGGAATTATTTAAAATATCTAATAAACTTATCAATAAAATTATTGAAAAAACTAGGAATATATTAGGTTTAAGATATTGAAAAATATTTTTTACGGTATATTATTATAAGTAGATTATACAATGGTATGGAATCGAATAAAAAATGGTAAAAATTTCTAAAAAATACTTGAAGTGAAAACCAAATTGTGGTATAATTGTTTCTATATTATTGATTTTTTTAGGGGGTAAATAATGAAATTTACAAAATTATTTAGCACATTAGTTTTAACAACTATTATGGTATTTGCTTTCGTGATTACTGGAAGCTGCGCATCAGCAACATATCAAGTATCACCAAGCGAAGGAAGCACAGTTAAACCTGGAGACTCAATTAGTGTTATTCAAACACTACCAGGAAATTTAGGATTTAAAGAAGCTAGTATTTCTTTAATCGACGGAGAAACAGGAACAATTATTAGAACAAACACTAATAATATAACAGATAAAGAAATTGGAAATAACCCAGTATCTTCTATCATCTTAGTACCAGTTGATTGTACAGCTAAATCACTTATTGCAAGAGTACAAGGTAAAGATGTAAAAGGTGCAAGTTATTCAAAAGAATTTAAATTTAATGGACCAAACACAGGTAACAATGGAGGAAATAACGGAAATAATGGTAACACAATTTCTATTAAACCATCTGTACCAAGTGGATCAGTTATTAAAAAAGATTCAAAAGTTACATTTACAACTACATCAACAAATGTATATGTAGGAACAAAAACATGTAACGTTAAAGTATTTAATGATGACACAAATGAAAAATTATATGAAAAAACAGGAACATCATCTTATGCAAATGGTTCAAACCCACTTGACTATACAAAAGTAATGTCATTTGAACCAGGAAGATATAGAGTTGAAGTATTATCAACAGATATCTTAGGAAACACAGCTAAAGGAATTTACTACTACACAATAGTAGATAATGACGATGAACCAGGAACACCTGATGAACCAAAAGATGACGTATATGAAGGAATTATTAACCCAGATTTAGATGGTTTAGTAATTGACTTATGGCTTAGAGAAGACACAAGATTCTACGAATTAGATGAAGATAATATCCCATTCGTAGCATATTACTACAATGCTGATAAAAAAGCAGCTGATAAAGTAACAATTGAAGTTGAAGTACCAGATGGATTTGAAGTAGTATCTAAATCTACTCCATATGGTAGTGTAAAAGTAAAAAATGACGTAATTACATATAATATTGGAACAGTTCCAAGTAAAGAAGTAAGAGCTGTATACTTTACATTAAAAGCAACAGATGAAGATACATGTGAAGTACCAACAAACGTTGTAGCAGTTATCTTACAAGATGACGATGAAGAAGATCAATCTACACAAAGAATTATGATATATGAAGAAGGCGGCAAAGGACAATTTGCAGCTTATGTAACAGGATATCCTGATACATCATTCAGAGCAGATAACAATATCACAAGAGAAGAAGTAGCAGCAGTTATGGCTAGAGCATTTAACTTAAAAGCTGGAGTAACTTCTAAAACATTTAGTGATGTTAAAAAGAATAGCTGGTCATATAACTACATTATGGCTTGTGCTACAAAAGGAATTGTAAATGGATATGCAAATGGAACATTTAAACCATTTGGTAACATTACAAGAGGTGAATTATATGCAATGACATATAGAGCTATGGAAATCCCTGAAGATGAAAAAGCATTATTTGTACCAAAACAATATAAGAAATTAGATTCATGGGAAAAGAACTACATAGCAGGACTTGTAAGATTAAAAATGCTTACAGACATGAAAGAAAGAGATGCTGAAGTTGAAGCAACAAGAGCTGAAGTTGTATATCTAGTAAATGGAGTACAATTCAGAAACCCATCAAAGAGATTAGATGTATTCTATAATGATCTATCTAATAGTCACTGGGCAGCTAAAGATATCTGTGCAGCATCAGTTAACTATTCATATAAACGTGGAGAAGACGGAAAAGAAATAGTTATTAAATAGTAAATAATTATATGAAATATAGATACCTAGGATTTTAATCCTAGGTATTTTTTTGTCTAATTTTTTCCCTTTTTTCTTTTTATTTTCCTTTCATTTTCCTTTTATTTTTCCCCTATTTTCCAGTGTTTTAAATTAATAAATAATTAAGACTATTAACTTTTATCGCTGCAACTATCAAAATAGGTATGGTAATTTCGCTATATTTGCCCCTTTTTAGCCAACTGGTAATTCGCTTGTATTAATTATAACTCCCCAAAATAAGAGCAAATTACATATATAATAGAAGGAAATTTACCAATTTAAACGCATATAATTTCCAGCATTTTCTAATAAAGTATTGATAATTTCCAATTTACCAAGTGTCCGGATGTATCTTTCTAATCTTAAAAATGCCTTAAATAAAGACTTCTAGGTCATAAAGTACATAAAAATGTATATAAAAATATTTTGAAAAAATGTAAAAAAATACAAATAAAGTATTGTAATTTAATGGAAAAGGTGGTATAATATAACTATAAAATAATTAATTTGGTTGATATTTTTGGGAGGCTATTATGGGAAAGATAAAGGACAAATTATTTGGAAAGAAGTATTTAACAAAAGCAGAACAACATAGAAAAGAATTACCTTTATTGGGAAGGGTAAAAACTTATTTCTGTTTAATTGGGATAGGTGCTGTTCTTACATGTAAACAAGAACAAGTAGGTATTGTTGATGATAGTAATGCACCTAAAATAACAACTATTGATGATGAAATTGCTTCAGGTTCAGAATTTACTATTGTTCATGACGAACTAACTAACCAATTAGAAATAAGAGACAAAGCTGGATATAAAGTTTTTTCTTTCGATATTAATGAAGGCGCAGATTTATCTCAATTCCATAACATAATCTCTAAAGACGAATATGCAGCAACCCATGATATTCATGATATAGAAGCCGATATTATCGGAGATAGATTATTTAAATCAGATATAGATGGTAAAAATGATAATACAAAAACATTAGTTGAAATTCCAGAAGATGCAGAACATGCATTCTCATATGTATTATCTGGTCCTAAACAATACATGTCACTAATTAACTGTATATGTAATAACTTATTATGTGGTGATGAAAAAGGTTATGGACAAGCATACGATATGGAAACTAACACATTCACTTATGGTGATATTAAATCAGTTGCAGCAGATGTTCTTGAAGGAATGGGAGTTCCACAAGAACAATTAGATATATTCCTAGGTGCTCAAGAAAAAGAAGTAGAACATGGTACTGAAGATAAAAAGATCTATCTAGGAGGAAATTCTGCAGTAGAAAATGCTAAAGTACTTCCTGAAGAAGCATTACAAAATTGTACAAGACTTAGCGACGGTACCTTAGTAGTAGATAACCAAGATGAATTTAAAAAAGCAGCTAAAAATGCAGCAAGAATTCAAAACATCTTACATTTCCTTGGTAATAAAGTAGATAATTATAAAGGATTAAGCACTGTACTTCAAAGTGATGCGATGGTAGATTTTATTAAAAATAGTGCTAACTGTAAAGATGAAGAAACACAAAAAGCCCTCTCAAAATTATATAGTTTCATAGTCATGAGAGAATCAGGATCAGGTAACAGAATCTTACATAGAATAAATCAAGATATTAACTCCAAAGTTAAAGCCTATGCTAAAGAACATGATATGACAACATATAATGGTAAAAAGATTTCATCCTTAGATGGAACAGAATTATTAGAAATGCTTGATGAACAATATATGTCTTATTTTGAAGATTCAGAAAAAGAAATATTATTAAGAGATGAAGGTCAAGCAAAATTTGAAAAACAACAAGAATTCTTATATTCACATGCTAAGGTATCAAATAAAGAACAATTAACACTTCAAGCTTATTATGATGACCAAGTTAAAAAGCATGAAGATAAATCAGAAGAATTACTTGATGAAGCCATAAAAGCAGAAGATTTAAAAAAGGAATTACAAATTAAAATCTTATATCAAGAATTTGCTGAAGCTATAGATAAAACAAAGAGACTAGAAACAATAGCAAAAGAAAACCAAGCAGTAATAGAAGGATCAATGAAATATACAACAAGTATAGCAAATTTAATAAATGCAGATAGAGAAACTATTTCAATGCTTGATGAAATTGAAACTGAGTACCTAAATGAAGAAGAATCTGAATCATCAGAAGCTATGGTAGAACAACAAGAAGAACAAGAAGATGATAGTGACATAAAAATATATATACCAGAAAGAGAAAGAGAAGAAAACCAAGTTAAGATTTCAGCATCAGCCTTCTATGAAGCAGATACTGATAACTTAGGTAACTTAACAAACGATGTTCCCGAAATCGGTGAACAAGTAAATTACGAAGAACAAGAACAAGAAGATGAAGAAGAAAATACAATCGAAGGAATCGATACAGCAGATTTCTACGAAATGTAATAACTAAGTTCCCAAAACCAAATTATTTTATACTAAAGGCAAAATAGTGATTATTTCCCAAAGTAATTACCATCTTGCCTTTTTTATTTGCCATAAAACCAAGGCTTAGAAAGAGATATTAAAGGATATATTAATTTGATGTATATAATATAGTAGGAAAAATAAAAAAATATGTAAACTATGATCATTTTCCTTCTATATTATATACATTTTTTATATAAAAAATTATGTAAAGCAAAAAAATTAAAAATGTAAACCAAATTTTAAAGAAAATTAGTATGCCTCAATCCCTTTATTTATCACGCTTTGCATATCACTAGGCACCTAGTTTTAAAAAAGTTTATTTTTTTCAAAAAACTTTTGAAAAATGCTTGCATTCATATAGATATTATGCTAAAATATAAAGCATGTGACATGGGAGCAATGATGCGAGAGGTTGCAGATAGAGATATCTGGTTTTCACGCGGAGCGATGCTAGACCTAGAAGGCTAGCGAGATGGTTATGTACTTATTAATATGTGTAAAAATTTTAACAAATTTTATTAGCGACACACACGGAATAGTTGTACAGCACCACTTCTCGTAGTTACAAGAAAAATAAAAATACGAAAAGGAGGGGCTTTTTTTATGGCAAACCAAAAAATTAGAATTAATCTAAAATCATTTGATCATGATTTAATTGATCAATCTGCTAAAAAAATAGTCTTAACAGCAGAAAAGACTGGAGCAAAGGTAAGTGGTCCTATTCCACTACCAACTAAAAAGGAAGTAGTAACAATTTTAAGAGCTGTTCACAAATATAAAGATTCTCGTGAACAATTCGAAGTTAGAACTCACAAAAGATTAATCGACGTTATGGTAAACAATCAAGAAACAGTTGAAGCATTAATGAATCTTGAATTACCAGCTGGTGTTGATATCAAAGTAGACGTTAAATAATAAATAGTATTAAAGAAGGAGGAAATATACGATTATGGAAAAAGCAATACTTGCAAAGAAAATCGGAATGACACAAATCTTCACTACTGACGGAATTTTAGTTCCAGTAACAGTTTTAGAAGCTGGACCATGTACAGTAGTTCAAAAGAAGACAACTGAAATAGATGGATACAATGCAATCCAAGTTGGTTTCTTAGACAAATCAACAAAAAATGCAACTAAAGCAGAACAAGGACATCAAGCAAAAGCTGGATTAAAAGACATCGTTAAAAGATATCTTAAAGAATTCAGATTAGATAACTGTGATGCTTACGAAGTAGGAAGTGAAATCAAAGTTGATATCTTCGCTGAAGGAGACATCATTGACGTAACAGCTACATCAAAAGGAAAAGGATATCAAGGAGCTATTAAGAGACATAACTTCTCAAGAGGACCTGAAACTCACGGTTCTAAATATCACAGAAAAGCCGGAGCTATGGCTGAAGCATCTTACCCAGGAAGAGTTAGAAAAGGTAAAAAGATGGCTGGTCATATGGGAGCTGAAACAGTAACAGTTCAAAACTTACAAGTTGTAAGAGTAGACGCAGAAAAGAATTTAATTTTAATAAAAGGTTCAGTACCTGGAGCTAAAAATGCATTAGTAACAATTAAAAATGCAGTAAGAATAGCTAAGTAATTATAGAAGAAGGAGGTAAATAAACAATGCTTAAAACAGACGTTTTTAATATAGAAGGAAATAAAGTTGGAGAAATGGAACTTGACGAAGCAGTATTTGGTGTTGAAGTAAACGAAGCTTTAGTACATGAAGCAGTAGTTAACCAAATGGCTAACAACAGACAAGGAACAAAAGGAACTCTAACAAGAGCAGAAGTAAGTGGTGGTGGAAGAAAACCATGGGCACAAAAAGGAACAGGAAGAGCAAGACAAGGATCAATCAGATCACCACAATGGAAAGGTGGAGGTGTTGTATTCGCACCAAAGATGAGAGACTTCTCATTTGGAATGAATAAAAAACAAAAGAGACAAGCTCTTAAATCTGCACTAACATCAAGAGTAAACGATAACAAAATGATCGTTTTAAATGAATTAGTATTAAACAATGCTAAAACAAAAGAAATGCAAACAATTTTAAATAACTTAAAAGTTAACAAAGCATTAGTTGTATTCGATAGAGAACAAGCAACAGCTAAAAACATTATGTTAGCATCAAGAAACATTCAAGGTGTTAAAACAGCTGGTATCAACACAATTAATGTATATGACATTCTTAAATACGACAATTTCGTTGTAACAAAAGAAGCAGTAGAAAAGATACAGGAGGTATATAGATAATGGCTGATTTAAAATATTATGATGTAATTTTAAGACCTATTATTACAGAAAAATCTATGGTAGCTATGAACGAAGAAGTTCAAAGAAGCAAAAAAGATTCTAAAGGTAAAGTTTCTAAAGAATCAGTTACAATTAGAAAATATTCTTTCTACGTACATCCACAAGCTACTAAAATCCAAATCAAACAAGCAGTTGAAAAAATGTTTGATGGAGTAAAAGTTGAAAACGTTAACACAATGAACGTTAGAGGACAACAAAAGAGAGTTGGAAGATTCGTTGGTAAAACAGCTGCTAAAAAGAAAGCAGTAGTAACATTAAAACAAGATAGCAAAGATATTGAATTATTCGCAGCTAACTAATTTAATGAAATGAATTAAAAAACAAAAACAAACAAAACAAACAAACAATGTAAAAATGATTAAATTAATGAGATATAAAAATTAAAATTAAAATTAAAATTAATTACATTAAGAAATAATTATAAAAGCTAATCGGAAAAAAATTATTAACTATCGATTAGGTAAGATATTAGAAGGAGGAACAGAAAAATGGCAATTAAGTCATACAGACCTTATACACCATCAAGAAGAAACATGACAGTTCTTGATCATAGTAAGGAAATAACAAAACAAGAACCTGAAAGATCTTTACTTGCTCCTATGAAATCAAAAGCAGGTAGAAATGCTCAAGGTAAAATTACAGTAAGACACCAAGGTGGTGGAAACAAGAAAAAATATAGAATTATCGACTTCAAGAGAAACAAAGACAATGTAGCTTGTAAAGTAATCGGTATCGAATACGATCCAAACAGAACAGCTAACATCGCTTTAGTTCAATATGAAGATGGTGAAAAAAGATATATCCTAGCTCCAAAGGGATTAATGGTTGGAGACAAACTAATGAGTGGAGAAAATGCTGAAATTAAAGTTGGTAACGCAATGGCTATGGCAAACATGCCTATTGGTACAACAATCCACAACATCGAATTAAATCCAGGACAAGGTGGAAAACTTGTTAGATCAGCTGGTAATGAAGCTCAATTAGTTGCTAAAGATGAAAAATATGCAACAATCAAAATGCCATCAGGCGAAATGAGATTAGTACCTGTAATTTGTAGAGCAACAATCGGAAGAATCGGTAACGAAGATAGCTCACTTGTTAAATTAGGTAAAGCAGGTAAAACAAGATATCTAGGAATTAGACCAGCAGTTAGAGGATCAGTTATGAACCCTAATGATCACCCACACGGTGGTGGTGAAGGTAAAGCTCCTGTAGGAAGAAAAGCTCCTCTTACACCTTGGGGTAAACCAGCACTTGGACTTAAAACTAGAGATAAAAAGAGATATTCTAACAAACTTATCATCAGAAGAAAAAATGATAAACACTAGAATTAATCTTTTATATAAGTTAGTAAAAGTAAAAGAAATAATTAAACAAACAATCGAAAACAATTTCGAAAGAAAAGAAAAATATAAATTATTGTGCGCTTAGCACAGAAAAAAACTAAGGAGGTACAAAATGGCACGTTCATTAAAGAAAGGACCATTCGTTGAAGCTAAATTATTAGCAGCTATTAACGCTATGAACGAAAGTGGAGAAAAGAAAGTAATTAAAACTTGGTCAAGAAGATCAACAATCACTCCTGAATTCGTAGGACACACAGTAGCTGTTCATGACGGAAGAAAACATGTACCAGTATATATAACAGAAGATATGGTAGATCACAAATTAGGTGAATTTGCCTTAACAAGATTATATAGAGGACATGGAAAAGACGCAGATAAGAAAACTAAAAAGAAATAAGAATTAAAAAAGATAAATAAATAAGTAATTATCGGAAGGAGGAAAGACAATGTCAAAAGGACATAGATCTCAAATTAAAAAAGCAAGAAACGCAGAAACAAATGCAGCTAAAATGCCTATGGCAACAGCTAAATACCAAATGGTATCAGCTCAAAAAGCACAATTTGTTTTAAACTTAATTAGAGGAAAAAGCGTAAAAGAAGCTGACGCTATTCTTTTATACCAACCTCAAAAAGCAGCTAGAATCGCTAGAAAAGTATTACTTTCAGCAGTAGCTAATGCAGAAAACAATAAAGGTATGAATAAAGATGAATTAGTTGTAGCATATGCAACAGCTAACCAAGGACCAATTCTAAAGAGAATTAGAGCAAGAGCTAAAGGTAGAGCTTATAGAATTGAAAAGAAAACAAGTCATATTTCAATCGGAGTAGACAATAAATAGTATTAAAGAAGGAGGAACAAGATGGGACAAAAAGTTAACCCACATGGTTTAAGAGTAGGAATCAACAAAGAATGGAGTTCTAAATGGTATGCATCAGATGCAGACTACTCAACATTACTTGTTGAAGATCAAAAAATAAGAAAATTCATTAAAGATAAATACTACAAAGCTGGAATTTCAGACGTAGTAATTGAAAGAACATCTAAAAGAGCTAAAGTAATAATCAAAACTTCAAGACCTGGTGTTTTAATTGGTAAACAAGGAGCAAACATCGAAGCAATGCAAAATGAAGTTCAAAAATTAGCTTCTACAAATGTATTAATAGATATTCAAGAAATCAAAAACCCTGAAAGAGATGCTCAATTAGTAGCAGAAAAAATCGCTTTAGATATCGAAAATCGTATTGCATTTAGAAGAGCAATGAAACAAGGTATCGAAAACGCATTAAAATCAGGTGTTAAAGGAATTAAAACAAACGTTTCAGGAAGATTAGCAGGTGCTGAAATCGCTAGAAGCGAACACTATGTTGAAGGAAACGTTCCACTACAAACATTAAGAGCTGATATTGACTATGGATTTGCTGAAGCAAATACAACATACGGAAAAATCGGTGTTAAAGTTTGGATTTATAATGGAGAAATCCTAAAAGGTAAAAACGGAGTTAAAGCAGAAGTTAAGAGCGAAAAGAAAACAAGAGCTCCTAAAGCTGAAGCTAAAACAAGAGCTCCAAGAGAAAAAAAGGGAGGTGCTAAATAATGTTAATGCCAAATAACCCTAGAAGAAGAACATCATTTAGAGGAAGAATGACTGGTAAAGCCCTAAGAGGAAACAAGATTACAAACGGAGAATTCGCTATCGTAGCTTGTGAACCAGCTTGGGTAAGATCAAATCAAATAGAAGCAGCCAGAGTTGCTATGACAAGATATATGAAAAGAGACGGAAAAGTTTGGATTAAAATATTCCCAGACAAACCAATTTCATCAAGAGGTATTGGAGTACGTATGGGTAAAGGAAAAGGTGGTCTAGATTACTGGGCAGCCGTAGTAAAACCAGGAAGAGTAATGTTTGAATGCGGAGGAGTTTCAGAAGAAGTAGCTAGAGAAGCTATGAGACTTGCAATCAACAAATTACCTCTAAAATGTAAGTTTGTAACAAAAGCTATGCAAGAGGAGGAAGAAAAGAGTGAAAACTAATAAATATTTAGAAGAAATTAAAGATAAATCAGCTGCTGATTTAAATGAAGAATTAGTAAGCTTAAAGAAAGAATTATTTAACTTAAGATTCCAAAATGCAACAAACCAATTAGCAAATACAGCAAGAATTGGTGAAGTAAAGAAAAACATTGCAAGAGTACAAACTCTTATTACACAAAAAGGAAATATGTAAGAGAGGGGGAACTATAGATGGAAAGAAACGCAAGAAAAGAAATCGTTGGATTAGTAACATCTGATAAAATGGATAAAACTATCGTTGTATCAGTTACTGAACACGTAAAACATAAATTATATAACAAAGTTATGAAAAGAACATATAAATTAAAAGCTCATGATGAAAACAATGAAGCTAATATTGGAGATAAAGTAAGAGTAATGGAAACAAGACCACTATCTAGAGATAAGAGATGGAGACTTGTTGAAATTATTGAAAAAGCTAAATAGGAGGTATTATCACATGATTCAACAAGAAACTAGATTAAAAGTTGCTGATAACACTGGAGCAAAAGAAT
>JAKSVV010000039.1 GCA_024407775.1 Clostridia bacterium | reverse complement strand
GCTGAAGCTAGCATGAACCCCACGTCGAACGTGGGGTATTCGTTACACAAAAAAGGAACCCCAAAATTGGGGTCCCTATATGTTAATAGCGAACGCATCTTGAAAGCAAGCCCTGTCTTGTTTTAACGATATCTTCCTCGTTACCAATGACATAATAGCTATACTTCTGTTCTTTTGCAGCCTTCTCAAGATAACCACAAACCTTTTTAAGATCTTCTTCTGTAGTTTCAAGAATCTTGTCTGCATCTTTCTTCATATCAGCTTCTGTAAGTCCACGTCTTACGTAATCTTCGATAGCTTCAATCTTATCCATCTCAGACTCAAACATATTCTTTGCGCCTGCAACAGCAATCTTATGCTTATCAAAGTCGATAATCTGAATGTTCTTAAGAAGGATACCTGCATTTGCAAATACATCAAGTGTATTAGCTATTTCAGGATCTCTGTATGAAGTAAATGTGAAAACGCCATCACTGTATTTAACATTTGAGCCGTAAGCATTACCAAACTCTCTGATATGCTTATGAATAATCCACTCCTGGAGATATGAACAGATAACATCAGGTGAACCCTTGAAGTCCTTCATTTCTTCCCTTACGTCAAGGCTTAATGCATTGTACTGAACAAGTGACTGGATACCAGCTGCTTCTGACTTCTTATTATAGCCATATGTTACTGGTACGTACTGTGAATCGTACTTTGAAAGAGTCTTCTTCATATCTTTTAAAGAATACTCAAGCTGCTTACAAACCTTTTCATTAAGTTTGCTATCCTTTGATGCTACTAAGATGCTCATACGTTCTACGTTGAATACTTTATAGTAGATCTTAAATGCCTTGATTGCAAGTTCTCTCATGCCCTTCTTGTCCTGACTTTCGAGAAGTAAGTTATAAAGGTATCTGCATGCTTCTGGACCTGTTGTTCTATTTGTTAAGTTATCACTCTTTGAGAAGTGGCTCTTTGTTACCATAGGTGCTACCACCTGAGGTTTATCAGCTGTTAAGCCGAATGAATCAAGCATTGACCAGTAAATTGATGAGTATGTATCAACGCAGTGTGAGAAGTCTGCATGAGAGAGAATATCTCCGAGGAGATCTAATGCTTCCTTCATGTTTTCTTCTTTTACCTTAAGTCTTAATATAAACTCTCTCTTTACCTTATCATCAGCAGTATTTGTGAATACGATTTCACTATCCTGATCTTCAAAAAGATAAGCTGACTGGTATGAGTTCTCTGCCTGTGTTCTCTTCTTTGTATATGCGCCGAAGAAATTATCACTAAGAGCTGAGAAGATGCTTGTTTCTCTTACTGTTAGATTTGAGATATCAAAAGTAAAGTTAAGGCTGATATCATCAGCGTCAGGAATTACGTATCCATTAACAAGCTTTCCAAGTACACCATATGATTCATAATCATTCCACTTAACATTAGTTTCGATATCATCTAATGTAAGTTCCTGGTGAGCTACTGTTGGTGCTTCGCTTACGTATAAATCCTTAGCTAATCTATCTACGATGCCTTCAATAATGCCCTTTTCTTCCTCTGTCCATTTCTGGAACTTTGGATTAATGGCTTTATCAAGTTCTTTTTCAAGTCTCTTCTTATAGTTCTTGTAAGGCTCGAAAATTGAAATTGCATATGTTGTGCATTCCAGGAATAACTCATCAAGTTTGCTTGAGAAGAAACCAAGATCATTTTCAAGTTTGTCATATAAGAATTCAATACATTCCTTATTTGACATTGCAAATGGATCTTCACCTCTTAAAAGAGCTTCTGATACTTCTCCGACATATTCGTCGTCCACTACATCATTAAGATAATAACGCTCAAGAAGCTTAAGGAGAATCTTAAGGTTCTTATAATCAAGACCTTCATCTCTTGCTGCTGTTATAAGTTCAATGAACTCACCGGCAATGGCTTCAGTATCTTCCTTTTTAACGTTATTGAAGATTACTCCAAATACGTCACCAGCAAAATTTGAATCCATATAGATTTCCATCTCATCTGCCCATTCTCCCTTAAGGAGCTTATATCTTACCTTATGCTCGTTAAAGCTAATAAAATATACAAGCAGCAAATGAGTAATCATTCTATCAAGTCTAGACAAACCATTATAATTAGCGAACGAGAGCCATACATCATGAAGTTCTTCACCAAGAAATTCTGGCATTGTAACTGGCTTCTTGTAGTAGCTTACGCTACCCTGGTTCTTGTTCGTTCTATAATTTCTAAACGTATAAGTTCTCTTTTTATATGGAGCGAAGAATTCTTCGTCAAGAATCTTAAGATATTTCTCAATATCCATCTCGCCATATAAAACAAGTACACTATTTGATGGATGATAATATTTCTTGTAATACTCACAAACCTTATCATAAGAAAGGTCGAGGATTGCTACTATATCTCCACCCGCTTCATACTGATAGCATGTATTTGGGAATATATCTGCCATTGTGCAGCCATACTCTATTGCTATCTTATTAAGCATATGTGCCTTCATTTCATTGAAAACTACGCCAGATGCGCCGACCTTACCGTCTTCAAGATTCTCAAGATGCCATCCTTCACGAAGAAAGATATCAATATTCTCAAGAAAACTTGGATTGAAGATACCATCCATATAATAATCAAAAAGGATATCAAAGTCCTTTGGGTTACGTGATGAAAAATGATAGCATGTCCTGTCATTTGCAGTATATGCGTTAAGATCATCAGCGAGTGAATGGTTCATAAGGTGGAAAAGTGATTCAAATGCCGGATACTTCTTTGATCCTGAAAGAACTGAATGCTCTATGATATGGGTAACACCCGAATCATCCTTGGCTGGAGTTCTAAATGACATGTTAAAACACTTTTTATCTGTCTTTGTTTCAATATATACGACTAATGCGTTTGTTCTATGTCTGAAAAAATGGGCTGTTCCATTAACGTTAGTTGCAGGTCTAGATCCTGCATAAGTAAAGTAGTTATACCGTTTTCCGTCTTCGAACATAATGTTGTCCTCCGTATTAAAACATAAATAAGATTAATAAGTTACAAATCTCAAATCTAATTACCGTGATTATATAACAAAACCCCCAAAAAGTAAACAAATTTTTACCAATTTTTGTAAATATTTTGTCATAAAAATGATACCTTTTTTGTAAAAAAATAAGACCTAAATTAATAGGTCTTATAAATATCTTCTAATCCTTTATTTCTCTATATTCTACGTCTATGGCACCAGCCTTTTTACCGCTAACTTTTTGATACAATACGCTAAGTGCTAGGAATGTATCACTCACGTTACATAGCATTACAAAGAATCCGACAAATAAAAGTAAGTTTCCAAGGGCCATAAAGTGTGGCATAAATTTAAAATATGTGCCAATTATATATATAAGAACCCATGGAAGATTAATCTTAAGTACAGCTAAAACGAATGTCATCATTCTGCCTTTTATAATTCTTCTTGATTCTTTCATTGCTCCTTTGATAGATAAGTCTTTATTATCTAAAAGTACATATGGACTTAATATATAAAAACATGCAAATATTATTCCAGGAACAATTAATAGACATGATGAAATTATAAATCCAAGTGATAATACAAGCATAAGTTTCATTTGTTTAAATGCAAACTTACTATCATGTATATATTTAGTTAGCTTCTCATCTTTTGTTTCACCTTTAGCTTCATTGTTAAAATAATTTAATCCGCCAAATAAAAATGGACTTGTTGCAATGAATGCTAAATAAGAAATTAAGATCATACATATTTCATAAATAATATTAAAACCATATGAAATGAAATTTAAATTAACTAGTGCAAAGATACCAAAAATAAATTTTATAATTGATAATAATACAACTGGTATAAATGCAATTAGTATTCTTATTAAATAAATATAAATTAGTACAAGAGAATTTTTTAGTCTCTTATTTTTTGCAATTCTTTTTACTTCACTTGTAATTTCATCTAGCATGTTTAATCCTTTCTAATATAAACCGATAATATTTCCTTTATCATCTATATCAATTTTTTCATATGCTGAAGTTTTTGCTAAACCTGGCATAGTCATTATGTTATTTGATAGAGCAACAATAAATCCTGCTCCATTTTTAACTTCTACTTCTCTTATATTAAATTCAAAGTTAGTTGGTGCACCTAATTTTTTAGGATCATCACTAAAAGACATTTGAGTTTTTGCTATACATATTGGTAAGTTTGCTAAATTTAATTCTTCAAGTTTATGTATATCATTTTCTGCTTTTAATGAATAAACAACTTTATCAGCACCATAAATTTCTTTTGCTACTTTTTCTATTTTTGTTTTTATAGATTCATTAACATCATATATAAAATTAATTTTTCTATCTTTGTTTGTTTCTTCATCCGCAAAGATTGTATCAAGAACTAGACGTGCTAGTTCTAATGCGCCATCTGATCCATCAGTATAAGCTGTTGAGATTTCAAATCCTACTAAGTTATCAAGACATAATTTTTTAACTGCATTAATTTCTTCATCAGAATCATTTGCAAATTTATTTAATGCAACACAAACTGGTACATTAAATTTTTTCATATTTAAAATATGTCTTTCTAAATTTTTAAGTCCTCTATTTAATGCATCAAGGTCTTCACCCTCGCCATTATATTTTAATGCACGAACTGTTGCAACAAGAACAACTAAGTTTGGATTCATGTTATTAATTCTAGATGTGATATCAAAGAATTTTTCTCCACCAAGATCACTACCAAATCCTGCTTCTGTTACAACTATATCGCTTATACTTCTTGCATAGTTTGTTGCAATGATACTATTTGTACCATGAGCAATATTAGCAAAAGGTCCGCCATGAACAAATGCTAAGTTACCTTCAAGAGTTTGAACAATGTTTGGATTAATAGCATCATGTAATAATGCAGCCATAGCACCGTTAACTTTTAAATCTTTAGCATAGATTGGTTTACCTTCATAAGAATAAGCAACAAGCATGTTACCTAATTTTTCTTTTAAGTCAAAAATGTTTTTTGAAAGACAAAAGATTGCCATAACTTCACTAGCAACAGTTATGTTATAACTATCATTTCTTTCAACACCATTTTTATCACCTATACCTATTCTGATATTTCTAAGTGATCTATCATTCATATCAACTGATCTTTTAATTAAAATTTTATTAGGATCAATATTAAATTCATTTCCTTGATACATATGATTATCAATTACTGCACATAATAAATTATTTGCTCCTTCAATTGCATGTATATCACCAGTGAAATGTAAATTAATATCTTCCATAGGAACAACTTGACTATATCCTCCTCCTGTTGCACCACCTTTAACTCCAAAGACTGGTCCAAGTGATGGTTCACGAAGACATATTGTTGTTTTCTTTCCAAGTTTATTTAGTGCATCACCAAGTCCAATAGTAACTGTAGTTTTACCTTCACCATAAGGAGTCGGATTCATTGCACTAACTAAAATAACCTTTGAATTATTTTTAATTTTATCATCAGTGAAATTTTTTATATTAACTTTTGCTTTATAATCTCCATAAGATATTAAATCATCATTTGATATTCCAAAATCTTTTGCAACATCATTTATCTTTTTTAATTTAATACTGTTTGCAATTTCTATATCTGTCACTTTTGCCTCCAAATATTTTCTATACATAATTATAGCAATATAAATAAAAAATGCAAAATAAAAAATACAAAATAAAAAAGATTAATTTATTTATTAATAAATTAATCTTCTTTTTATTTTAATCTTAATAATTTTCTGCTTTAACTTCGAAGTATGATTGTGGATGAGCACATACTGGACAAGCTGCTGGTGCTTCTTTACCAATTACTATGTGACCACAATTTCTACATTGCCAAATCTTTTCTTCGTCTTTAGAGAATACTAATCCACCTTCAACGTTTTCTAATAATTTTCTATATCTTGCTTCATGTTCTTTTTCTATTTTAGCAACTTCAGTAAATAAATAAGCTATTCTATCAAATCCTTCTTCTTTTGCTTCTTTAGCCATTCTGTCATACATATCTGTCCATTCAAAATTTTCTCCATCTGCTGCTGCTTTTAAATTATCAATAGTTGATGGTACTTCTCCACCATTTAATAATTTAAACCATAACTTAGCATGTTCTTTTTCATTAGCAGCTGTTTCTTCAAATATAGCAGCTATTTGTTCATATCCATCTTTTCTTGCTTTTGAAGCAAAGTATGAATATTTATTTCTTGCTTGTGATTCACCAGCAAATGCTTCCATAAGATTTTTTTCTGTTTTTGTTCCTTTTAAATCCATTATTATACCTCCATAAATTTATAATATTAAATTCGATTAAAACATTAACATAAATTTTTTATTTATAAATATATTTATGTTAAATATTTAATAAATAAAAAAACGAGAATTATATTCTCGTTTTATATTTTATTATTATAAATCTTTTTATTTAATAGCAAATTCAAATCCATCTAGTACTTTATCTACAGTTGTAACAGCTGGGTTTAATGAATTATCTGTTCTTCTTTCAACCATTTCATCATATGATAATGATTCCATACTCTTAAATAATTTTACTATTAAGTCTTTCTTTGGGTTGTTATCTATCTTAGAAATAATTGCTGTTCCATTAACATATGCATCATAATATTTTCCTTCGATATAAACCTTACCATCTTTTTCGATTGATTCTCTAGTTTGTTTTATATAATCATCATTAGGTTCATTATCCCAATCTATTATATAAAAATACATATAGTAACCTTCAACGTTAAATTTAACTCCACGTTTAGCACCTAATGAATTACCACCAAGTTCTTCAACATCACCTACTACTAATCCATTTGCTTTTAATTTTTCTATTAATGCTTCAGGTTCTATTGGATTATAATTTAATCTCTCTTCTATTCTTTCGCCTTTTAAGTTTACTGCTTCAACAAAATCATCTCTTAATGTTGTAAAACTTAATCTTCCTTCTCTAGCATATAATACAACTATTACTACTATAATTATTAAAAGTATTCCAAGAACTATATCTCTAATTAGTCTTTTCATAAATCCTCCGTGTTATTGTCTTTTCTTTCCGAACTTATCATAATACATTAAATCATAAATTTGTTGTAATAATTTTATTATTTCTGATAATCCTAAAACTATTGCTCCAAATAAAATTGCTCCAAGTGTTAATGCAAGAGAAACCATTATGTTACTCATAAGTAATGAGCAAGATCCAATAAGTACAGCTACTACTATAACTATATAAGCTATATCTTTTAGTAATGATCCTTTTTGATTAGGTTTTGAAAGTTCTGTATTAACATTTTGTGTTTCTAATCTCACTTCTCTATTTTCTTTTTCTTGTTTAACTTTATTAGCCATTTCTTGATAAGCAGCTTTTGCAGCTTCTGCTTTTTGTTTTATTTGTTCTTCTTTTTCATGTTTTTCAACAATAGGTAAACGTTCTAGTGCTACTTCTTTTTCATTTGTTTTAACACCATCGTCCATAATTTTATCTTTATAATGTTTTGCAGGAACGTCATAATGTTTTTCATCACTATCATAAGATCTATTATTGTTTTGTGTTTTCTTTTCATCCATTTCTTCTTTAGCTGCATCAAGTAGTGCTTTCTTTTCTGTAGCTTTTTTTATCTTTTCCATAAGTTCATAATCAACTTGTTTATTATGTTGAAAATTATCTTCACCCATACCTTTACTCCTTATAAATAATCATACTAATTTTTAAATCCATATTTTTCACATGCATCTTTTAAACTTTTTTCAATCAACTTTTTCAATCTTGGTGTTTTTATATCAACTATTTGATCAAGATATTGAAGTACGAAATATTTCGTTCCTTCAAGAGATGCTTTAAAACTTGCTTTATAAATTGGCTTATTATTTTTATCATCTCTTACTTTTGTTACTTTAATAACTGAATCAAGACCAAGTTTATCATATAAACCTCTAAGTCCTGCTGAGTTAACTTCAAGTACTATTTCTTCTTCCTCATCCATATCACTTGAGAACATATTAACTTGTCTTAAACAATATTCTGTTAAGTCTTCTTCGATTGGACAATCTTGTGCGTTCATATTTCTAACTTTTATATTTCTCATTAAATCAATTCTAAAGTTTCTTGTTGTACCTGTTCCTTCATCTTCATCTAATTGACATAGTAAATAATATTTACCTTGTTCAAAAATAAAATGATAAGGACTTACTGTATATGAATCAGGTTTTAATTGTAACTGTTTCTTTTCATTATAGTCACCATAATCAAAAGTAATTTTCTTAACAGGTTCTTTACTCATTGCATCAAGTATTTTTTCTATGTTGCAAATTGTTTCGTCATATATTGAAAATTTCTTTTGTGATTTATATGATTCATTAATTTCACTCTTAATTAATTTTTTATCACTATCAGTTAAATCATTAAGTAATGATTCAATAATAGAATTTTTTCTATCAGCTGGCATGATACTAGAAAATAAAATTTGATCACATAGTAATTTTGTTTCTGCTCTATCTAAAAATCTTTTACTTAGATAGTAACCACCAGTTTCATGTCTTATATCAAAACCCAGTGCTATTAATAAAGCAATATAACCTTTGATTGTTCTTGCATCAACACAGTTATCTTTACCCATTTCTTTAGCAACTAGATCTCCTAGTTCTATTAATTTTTTACGATTGTTTTCAGAAGTTTCTCTTTTTAAAACTTCTAATAAATATTTAATCATTACATTTTTATCAACGTTCATTTTAAATATCTCCTAAAATAAAACTACATTTTCAATACTTTTATTATAGAATAAAAATAAAAAACTGCAAGTTATTGCACATTTAATATTTAAAATTTAAATTTTCTATTATATATAAAAATAAAAAATGAGGAGTAAATAAATTTACTCCTCACTAAATAAATCGCTAACACTTAATCCTGAATAACGTCTTCGTTTCTAATAACTTTGTTCTGCTTCTTAGCAGCTACCCTCTTTCTCTTTGATTCAGAAGGTTTGATTTCTTCCTGACATACTCGTTCAATCTCGAAATAAATTCTTACCATTGCAAATGTATCAAGTTCGCAATATCTAAGAAGCGCTTCTCTCATTGCAAGTCTCTCTTCTTCGCTATATGTCGGAAGAAGTTTAAACTGAAGCATAGCTTCATCACCCTTATGTACCTTATCAAGGTTAGCATAATTTAATGCTGGATCATCAGGGAATAGAGCTGGCAGAACTTTCTTGATTGAATATGAACCATGCATATCATACTTATAGAACCATCTCTTCTGGAATGGAATCATAAGGTCATCTATATGTGCGTGAATAATATCAAGCTGGAGTGAGTACTCTGGTAAGTAATCTGATAGTCTTAAGATTACATTCTTTTCAAAGGACATATTGTATGCAAGTACACATGCATCTTCCGGAATATCTTCGATGAGCTGCTTTGCTAAATCTCGTCTTGGATCTATTCCTTCCTTAGCTAAGAATTCTTTATGATGAACTGGTGCTCCCTTACTTGGAATGTAATGAAGTGAATACTGGAATGGTATCTGTTCGTAAGGTTTCTGTCCCCTATAACTTGGTACCGCCTGAGTAAACGTTTCAAAATCCAAAAAGTATAATGGATAATAAAGACTAGACATGAAATCTGAAAGATCGGATCTACAGATATAATCTTTTGTCTTATCACCAGTTTCCTGTCTTAAGAAAACTATCTTACTAACATTTTGTTTTTCAATTGGTTTTGCAAGTTCAATATCGAGTGCCTGGCTAAGAGTAACAATACCATCTTCATAAAGTTTAACAGATGTCTTTTTCTGCTGACGAGGAATTTCAAAAATTGATCTTTCAGGAATACCATTACACTTTTTACAGTGTGCAAAGTAAGGACAAGCAAAAGGCTGGAAGCAATGCATACCAACATCCTTTTCTATTTCCTCTTCTTCGCTAAGAGTATTTCTCATAGATTCAATTTCACTTTCAATCTTTTCTGCTCTCTTTAATATTGATGGTGTAAAATCAACAACATCAAAAAGTTCTTTAAGATTTAAAGTTTTTCCTCTTTCATATTCACCATTTATTGTGAAGATATAACACTTGTTAACTTCAAGGCCGCACTTAGTTGCTACATAGTACTGGAATGAAAGTTCATCAACAAATCTTGAGTCGATACTAGTTGCTGCTTTAACTAAAATAAGATCATATTTCTTACGATACTTTCTTACCATATCTATAACAGCTGTTAATCCGTCATACTCAAAAACTGCATCACATATTACTCTGCATTCATTATCTGCAAGAAACATTTCTGTTTCAATACAACATGCATCAACACCACGTGCATAAATTTCAGATACTACTCCGTATCCTTTGCCATAATATTTTCTTGCTACTACCTTAGTATGTTTTGCCTCTTCAATGAGGTTGTTAGTTTCAAAAGGAACTTTAAGTTCACTTGGACCTTTTTCATCGATCCATAATTTCTTTTCGCACTGACAACCAGAAGTAAACATACTTTTTGTAAGTCTAATTTTATTCTTCATAATTTTCATGCTCCTATAAAAGGTGCTAGCGATATTTATTTAATTTAATAATGCTAAGGCATCACTATTATTTAAGGCGATTTTATCACAAGGCGCCTAATAAAGTCAATAAAAAAGAGTCATATAAAAACTTATATAACTCTTTTCCTATAATAAATTAAACTCTCTTATATGCATAATCAAAGTTGCCATATTTGCATACTACGTATCCTTCATCTTTTAAGGCTTTACGAGTACTCTTTGTACTAACACCTTTCTTAGAATTTTTTTCTTCTTCGATAATACTCCCTATCAAAAAAGGTGTTACAGTTACCATTGTTATAAGTATTAAATCCATAATTACCTCCCATATCTCTTAATACTTATAATATATATCGGATAAAATATATATAAACTTTAATTCGGGTAATTATCGACATAATTATGCGTGTTTTTACATGTTTTTATAATTTTTCAACATATCTTCATTAAAGTTAAAAATTTATTGACTAAAAAATAATTTTTCCTATAATAATATTATAAAAATAGAGGAGAAAAATATGTTAAACGAAAACCTTGGCTTTAAACTAACTGTTGAAGTCCTTTATTCTTACATATATGATAAAGGAATGACATTTAATAATATAGATAAAAAATATAACATGCCTAGTGGATGTGCTAAAGAAATAATTGATAATTGTAATATATTTAAACATTGTGGTTTAAGTTTTGAACAAGGATCAAGAAGTATTCCACTAAAGAGTATTTATAAAATAGCTAGAGTATCTCAAGATGATGTTAGTATACTTCTATCACATCCAAACTTCCAAATGCTAGATGAAAAACATATTGCTAAAACAATTTGTGAAGATGAATATTCTAGAGATATAAAAAATGCTTTTATAAAAAATGCATGTGATGCAAGACTTGAAGAAATTAAAGATGAAAAATATAAAGTTAAATTTGAAGGGCTTGCTAATAAATTAGAAACAGCATTTGAATTTAAATAAAAAAAGATATAAACAAATTGTTTATATCTTTTTTATTTAAAATTTTAAAATTCATAATTAATTTTTATTTATCTTTTTGTTTAGCTAAAAATTCTCTATAGCCTTTTTCATATTCTAAGAAATATTCAGAACCAATGTTAAATGCATTAGAAATATCAACTGCAAGTTCATCAGTTAAAGGCATTGAACTATCCATTATTCTTTTCATGAAAGAATCAGTTAAGCCTAACTTATTTGCAAGTTCTTCTTCTGTCATTTGGTTCATGTCTAAATATTCTTTGATCATCATACCAGTTGGTACGTAAAAATCTAATTCCACATCTACACCTATCTCTTTCCTCAAATTTTATTATGTTATAACTATACCATAATAAAATTTTTTAGCAAGTTATTATTTTAGAAGTAAATCTTTTGCTGCTTCACTCGCTATTATTAAACCAGCAACTGATGGCATAAAACTAACACTTCCTGGTACACTTCTTTTTGATTCGTTGTCTTTCATAACAATATCTAATAATTCTTTATCACTTTCAATAGGAAGTTCTTTTGAGTAAACTACTTTTAGTTTTTTTATTTTTCTATCTTTTAATTCTTTTCTCATAACTTTAGCAAGTGGACATACACTTGTTTTATATATATCACTTACTTCAAATTGTGTAGGATTAATTTTATTACCTGTTCCCATAGATGAAATAATTTTCTTATTAAATTCATTTGCTTTCATAACAAGTTCAATCTTACCACTAACAGTATCAATACAATCTATGATGTAATCATATTTTTCAAAATCAAATTCACTTGAGTTTTCTGGTAAGAAAAATTTATTTATTACTTCAACATTGCAATCAGGATTAATATCCAATATTCTTTCTTTCATTACTTCAGTTTTATATTTACCTACTGTTGAGTGAAGTGCAATTATTTGTCTATTAATATTTGATAATGATACAGTATCATTATCTACTAAAACAAAATTACCTATACCAAGACGAGCTAGTGCATCACAAGCATGACCACCTACTCCTCCTATGCCAAATATAGCAACAGTTTTATTTTTTAATATATCACTTGTTCCTTTTCCTAGAACCATTTCTGTTCTAATGTTTTCTTCTTTCATAATAAACCTACTTTATATTATTCTTTGTTTTTATTTTTTCTTCTTTCATCTTTTTTAATTTTTTCTTCTTCATATGTATCTAAGAAATGAACTGCTAGTTCATCTTTAGTGTATGAAATAATTGTATTAAGATTTACATTGTATGTACTTCTAAAAATATTCATATCAACTTTAGGATTTATTTTTCTAAGTTCACTAATTAGTTTTTTCATTTCATATCTTTTAGAATTACTTTCTCCATTATCAAATTCTTCAATGTTTTCAGTAAAACGACATGCACATCTTATAAAAGATAAATTATTATAATCTCTCCACTTTAATATGTCTTCTTCTTTAACTAGATAAAGCGGTCTTATAAGTTCCATACCTTCAAAGTTAGTACTATTTAATTTAGGCATCATTGTTTGGAATTGTGCTCCATATAGCATACCCATCATAATAGTTTCTATAACATCATCGAAGTGATGTCCTAATGCAATTTTATTACATCCAAGTTCTTTAGCTTTACTATATAAACACCCTCTTCTCATTCTAGCACATAAATAACATGGACTATCTTCAATATGTTCAACGCTGCTAAAAATATCACTTTCAAAAATTGTTATAGGTATATTTAATAGTTTTGCATTGTCTTCAATTTTCTTTCTATTCTTTTCATTATAACCCGGATCCATAACTAGATATACAATATCAAAATTTATTTTTCCATGTTTTTTTATTTCTTGCATACACTTTGCAAGAAGCATAGAATCTTTACCACCTGATATGCATACGGCAATCTTATCACCATCTTGTATCATATCAAATTCATTAATAGCACTAATAAACTTTTTCCAAATTTCTTTTCTAAATCTTTTTTGCAAACTTTGTTCTATTAATTCATATGGTTCATATTCTTTTTTCTTTTTTTCTTTCTTTTCTTCTTCCATATATCCACCTTTGTTTTCATATAAATAATATACCACAAAATTAATAAAAAAATATGACTTGCGTCATATTTA
>JAKSVV010000038.1 GCA_024407775.1 Clostridia bacterium | reverse complement strand
ATCTTATGCTCCTTTTTATTTCTTATTTATATTATATAAAACAATTATAAAAAATAAAAAAAATAAGACAACTATTTGTTGTCTTATTTTTATATTTCATATTTTTAATTTTTAATATTGGATACCCCATGTTACTAAATGTTTAGCTTCATTTCCACAAACTAGACATTTACCTGTTAGTAATTTATCATTTGGCATAATGCATCTTGGTTTGCATCCACGAATTTCTTTTATTCTAGCTTCGCAATCAGTACTTCCACACCAATCAGCTCTAATAAATCCTGGTTGAGTATTCATTTGTTTTTCAAATTCTTCAAGTGATTTAACTTCATATGTCATTTCATCACGTCTAGTTAATGCTCTATCATACATATCTTTTTGAATTGTATCTAATAGTTTATTAACTTCACTTGCTATATCACAATCTTTTGATACTTGAATTTTTTCTTTAGTATCTCTTCTTACTAATGTGATTAATCCATTTTCTAAATCTCTCTTACCAACTTCAATTCTTACTGGTATACCAAGAACTTCAGCTTCAGCAAATTTAAATCCTGGGCTCTTTTCTGTTCTATCTATTTCAACTGAAATATTTTTTGAATCTAAATCATTATATAATTTATCAGCAAGATCATAAATTTCTTTTGATTCTTCTTCTTTTCCTATTGGAATAACTCTAACTTGAACTGGTGCAATTCTTGGTGGTAATACTAAACCATCTTCATCAGAGTGAACCATGATAAGTGCACCAATCATTCTTGATGATACTCCCCATGATGTTTGATATACATAACTTGTTCCGTTATTTCTATCAGCAAATTTTATATCATAAGCTTTACTGAATTTTTGTCCAAAGTAATGGCTTGTTCCTGATTGAAGACATACACCATTATACATTAATGCTTCAACAGTTAATGTATATTCTGCTCCAGCAAATTTTTCACTTTCAGTTTTTTGTCCTGTTAAAACTGGAATAGCTAAATAATCTTTAAAGAATTTTTCATATACTCCAAGCATATCTTTTGTTTCTTTTTCAGCTTCATCTGCAGTTTCATGAATTGTATGACCTTCTTGCCACCAGAATTCTCTTGATCTTAAGAATGGTCTTGTTTCTTTTTCCCATCTCATAACACTGCACCATTGATTATATTTTAATGGTAAATCTCTATATGAATTTACAACACTAGCATAGTAATCACTAAATAGTGTTTCAGATGTTGGTCTAATACACATTCTTTCTTCAAGTTTTTTATCTCCACCCATAGTTACCCAAGCAACTTCTGGAGCAAAACCATTAATTAATTCTCCTTCTTTTCTCATTAAGTTTTCTGGAATTAACATAGGCATTGCAACATTTTTATGTCCTGTTTCTTTAAACATTTTGTCTAATCTTTTTTGCATCATTTCCCAAATAGCATATCCGTTTGGTTCTAGTATGATACATCCTTTAACATTTGAATAGCTTGATAAGTGAGCTGCATTTACAACGTCTGTATACCATTGTGCAAAGTCTTCACTTCTTGATGTAATTTTCTTGTTTGCCATCTTTCTTTTCTCCTTTTCTTTTTATTTCTTATATTTTTTTAAAACGATTAATCTAGAATTTTTATTTATAAATTTGTATAAAAAAATACCACGTAACTTGTCTAAAGGACGAGTTAACGCGGTACCACCTTTATTAATAAAGTAGTATTCTCTTATAAATGTCTTTCATTTATATAGACCTACTAATTTAATCTCTCTTATGATTTAACGCATCTCACGCTATAGCTTTTAACTATAGAACTCCAGAGTAGGATTTCAATAAACTTTGTATATCACGTCTCACCAAATCGTGACTCTCTTTGATACTCCATATATCTACTTATCTCTTTCATCGTTTTTATTATTATAACTATAATAACATATATTCATTATTTTTTCAATGTTTTTTAGATTTCATTTTCAACAGTATATAAATAACTGTATGCCGGATCATTCATAAGTTCATCGTGTGTTCCACTATTTCTTATCTTTCCATTTTCAATCATAAATATTTTATCAGCATCTTTAATAGTTGATAATCTATGAGCAACAATTATAATTGTATGTTCACTAGATAGAGCATCTATTGATTCTTTAATTTCTTTTTGAGTTACATTATCAAGAGCAGATGTTGCTTCATCAAATAACATGATCTTACATTCTTTAAGTAATGCTCTTGCTATTGCAAGTCTTTGTCTTTGACCACCAGATAAATTTAATCCTCCTTCACCAAGAAGTGTATCATATTTATCAGGTAAGTTTTCAATATATGAATCAAGTCTTGCTTTAATACAAGCATTTTCAATTTCTTCATCAGTAGCATCAGCTTTTACTAAACGAAGATTATCTTTAATAGACATATTAAAGATGTAAGGTGTTTGAGTAATAATTGATATTGCTTTTCTTAATGACTTTTCATCAAATTCATTTATATCAATATCATCAATGTAAATGTGTCCATTATTTTCTGGTAATTCATAACTCTTAGAAAGCAATGCAAGAGTTGTAGTTTTACCGCAACCGCTTTCACCAACTAGGGCTATAGTCTTTTTTGGTTCAACATCAAATGATAAATCATTTAATATTGTTCTTTCATCATTATATCCAAATCTAACATTTTTAAATGAAATTTTTCCTTCAACATTATTAACTTCTCTTGTTCCGAATTTTTCTTTTGGAGCAAGTTCATCATCAAAGAAAACAAATGCTCTTGTTGCTGCAGTTTTAAAATCAGCAAATGTTTGTGTAAGATAAGCAAATTGAGTTACACTATTAAATGCATTATCTTTATACATATATATTGTAATTAATGAAGCAGCTGTTAAGTTGCCATCTTTGATTAATTTAATACCTAGAATAATTAATACACCTGTTACTATATGCTGAAGAGCATCAATTCCAGAGAATGATGAATTTCTAATAGTTCTAAAAACAAATGCATTATGATCTCTTCTTTGAACTTTTCTAAATAAAATATTTTTAGTATTTTCTTTAGCATCTAATATTTTAATATCACGAATACCACGAACAGTTTCAGCAAGTGCTGATTTAACTCTTTCGTTTGATTTCTTATATTCTTTTCTTAATTTATCTGTATTCTTTTCAAGTAACACTTCAAGTGTTCCAACAAGAATAACACTGAATAATAAAATTAATCCTAGCATTTTATTTAACAAAAATACAAATACTAAAGAACCGATATTAATTAAACATTTAAAGAAATAATATTGAACGCCATCAAGTGAATCAATCATATCAATAGAATCATTATCAACTCTACTTTGAATTGCACCTGTTTGTTGTTTATCAAAATTTGATATTTTAAAATCAAGCATTGCGCTTATTAAATCTTTTTCTATTCTTTGACTAACTTTAATTTGAACGAACTTCTTCCATATTATAAGTGATAATACATACAAAGCACATAATAAAAATCCTAAAACAGTCATTATGATTGTATACTTCAATGCATTATCTAAATCAATTTCTGTTAAAGATGTTACTACTTTAGCAGTAATTGCTGGATAAACAAAGTTTCCACATTGTCTAATTAAGTTAAGTGCTAAAAAGCAAAATAACGGGAATTTTGCAACGCCAAGATATTTAAAACCTGTTAAAACAGCTTTTCTTTCTTTCTTTTTAAGCACCTTTTTGTCTTCCTTAGACATTTTTGTCTTTTCATTTTCTTCTTTCATTTTTATCTCCTATAAAATATATTTGATACTAATTTTTATAGTTACTCAAATAATATCACAAATCCATGCTTATTTCAATAAGTTTTTGCAAAGAAAAGTTATGAAAATTTAAGTAAAATATCAAATATATAATTGATATAATTTCAAATAAATTATTACCATAATAATATAAAAAAGTTACTAAAATAATAGTAACTTTTCATTATATTAATTTTAATTATTTCATGCAAGAAAAATATACTCTATCTTCTTTATCTGCCTTGCCTGGTTTAATCTTTTCAAAGTTTTCATTATATAAATCAATCTTTTTAAAACCAGCTTTTTTAAGCATATTAATAACTTTCTTAGTATCAAAAGAAATTTCATGAACTTCTTCTCTAACATTTCTATATGTGCCAAAGTAATTTGCTTTTATAAATGCGTTGATTTTTGTTGTTAAAACTTTTTCACCTTTATCATATGATATTTCTCTAATTAAAATTGAATTATCATTTTCTTTAACATATGTTCCAGGCCAGTTTTTTAGAGCATTAGCTGGTACCATGTCCATGATAAATACTCCGCCAAATTTAAGTGAATCATATATACTGTTAAAAGATTCAACCCAATATTCTTCTTTCAATAAATGATTAATTGTATCATACATACAAGTAATACAATCAGATCTTTTTTCAAGTTTTAATGCTCTCATATCACGAGTTATGAATTTACAATTTTTATTTGCTTTTAATTTTTTCTTAGCAACATCAATCATATCTTCTGAAATATCTAAACCTAAAAAAGTTGCTTCATCATGAATGTCACTAAGTATCTTTATAAGTTCACCAGTTCCGCATCCAAGATCAAGATAATTTTCAGGTATAATATTATTATTCATTAAAACGTTATTAATAATGTCTGCTTCAAGTTCAGCATTTTCTCCCCAACCTAGTTCGTCGTAAAAGTTTGCAATCTTGTTATACATTTTTACACTCCATTTTATTTATCTCTTTTTAATAATAGTTCACAAAGAGTATTTAACTCTTCTAACATTTCAGGGTCATCAGTGATTTTATCAATCATATCTTTTGCTTGTTTTGATTCATCTTTAAGTAACTTATCAACTTTATCAACTGCTCCTGTATCTTCCATGATTTCTTTTATAAAATTACATTCTTTTTCTGTAACATCTTTCTTACCATAGTAAGTATTAAATATTTCAAGTTGTTCCATACTTCCTTCTTCAAGAACATATAAGTAAAGAAGTGTTAATTTCTTTTCACATATATCACTAGTAACACTCTTACCTACTTTTTCTTCTGATCCAAAGATACCAAGTATGTCATCTTTCATTTGGAAAGCAACACCAAGATGTTCTCCAAATTTTTCAATGTTTTCAATTAGTTTATCATTAGCTCCACCAAGTATAGCACCAAGTAGTAATGGTCCAATTATTGTATACCAAGCTGTTTTATAATATGCAATCATTATTACTCTTTCTTCAGATACATGTTTACTATATGGTGAATTAACATCAAGTAATTCTCCAATGATTGTATTCATTAATGTCTTATTATAAATCTTAAGAGCTTTAATAACTCTATCAGAATTAATATCTAATTTAGATAAAACTTTTTGTGATAAAAATATTCCAAAATCACCAAGACATATTGCATTGTTAATAGCAAGTTCATCACCACCAAGTGCTTTATGTACTGTTGGTTTCCCTCTTCTTAAATCACTATCATCAATGATGTCATCATGAATTAAAATTCCTGTTTGGAATATTTCATAACTTGCTGCCGCTTTATATATTTCACTAGTTAATTCTTTGTTACCAGCAAGGCGATATCCAAGTAAAACAAGAAGTGCTCTTATTCTCTTTCCACCTTCGCATGCATCTTTAAATGTTTTAACTAGTCCTTCAACTGTTCTAGATGTTGATTCATAAATATATTCTTCATCAGCAATTAAAGTATCTATGTATTTATTAATTTTATCAATTTCTTCTTTTGATGTAACTATCATATCTGCTCCTAATAAATAAAATATATTGTATTCATTCTATCTTTAAATTATAACAAATTTAATCTCAAATTCAATACTTATTAAGGCATATTACGTTACTAAATAAATCCTTATTTTATGCACTTTATTATTGATTTTTGAAATAAAAATAGTATAAATAGATTATAAGGAAAGTATTGATTAGGTTTAGCAAAAAATTAGAGAGGGTAATTATGAGAAAGACAAAAATCATATGTACACTAGGACCTGCAGTTGATGATGAAGGAACAATTAAAGAATTAATTCTTTCAGGATTAGATGCAGCAAGATTTAATTTTTCACACGGAAATTATGAACAACATACAGAAAGATTAAACAGATTTAGAAAAGTTGAAAATGAATTAGGTTATAAGATACCTTGTATTTTAGATACAAAGGGACCCGAAATAAGACTTGGTGTTTTCGATGAACCAGTTACTTTAAAAGTTGGAGATGAATATGTATTAACAACTGAAGAAGTTAATGGTAATAGTGAAAGAGCAAGTATATCTTATAAAGGATTACCTAGTGATCTAGAAGTAGGATCAAAAGTTTTAATAGATGATGGTTTAGTAGAACTTGAAGTATTAAGTACATCAAATCAAGAAATTAGATGTAAGGTTTTAAATCAAGGAACAATATCTTCAAATAAAGGAGTAAATGTTCCAGGAACAAAAACTTCACTTCCATCATTAACAGAAAAAGATGTTAATGACTTAAAGTATGGAGCAGATAATAATTTTGATTATGTAGCAGCTTCATTCATAAGATCAAAGGAAGATATTTTAATTATTAAAAAGTACTTAGAAAACTTCGGAAAACCACAAATTAAAGTAATAGCAAAAATTGAAAACCAAGAAGGTATAGATAATTTTGATGACATCTTAAGCGTATCAGATGGTATCATGGTTGCAAGAGGAGATTTAGGAATCGAACTTCCAGCAGAAAAAATACCAACAATGCAAAAGATGATGATTCGTAAAACATTAAAAGCAGGTAAGATTGTAATTACAGCTACACAAATGTTAGATTCAATGATCAAAAATCCAAGACCAACTAGAGCAGAAGTAAGTGACGTTGCAAATGCAATTCATGATGGAACTACTGCTATCATGTTATCAGGTGAAACTGCAAGTGGAGCATATCCAGTTGAAGCCGTAAAAACAATGGCAAAGATTGCAGAAGAAGCAGAAAGCAATATTGATTATGGTAATTTAAGAAATACACCAGAAAATATTTTAGAAGCAGATTTAAATGATAAAGATATTTATCGTGAATGTATTAACTTCTCAGTTTATGTATCAGCAAAGATACTTCAAGCAAAAGCAATCTTATGTGTATCTGAAGAAGGAAAATCACCAAAGGTATTATCAAAATTTAGACCATCATGTCCAGTGTTTGCTATAACACCAAATGAAAAATGTGCAAAACAATTATCTCTTGAATGGGGAATTAAAGTAGCATACGTTCCAGATGTTGATGGATTTGATGAAAGACTAAATGCAGGAATAGAAAAATTTAAGATGATGGGATTACTTGAAAAAGGTGATACTGTAATCTTAAGTGGAGGAGCTACTCATGCTGAAGATAGTTTAAATAAACAAATGCTTGGTGGAATATTAAAAGTATAAAAATTATAAATAGAATTTTAAAAGCAATTATGCAAATAAAAAAAGATGCGTAAGCATCTTTTTTTATTTGTTTTTATTATGAATCGTGTTCTACTTCCATGTAATTGAATAACCAGAATTTATTCCATCGTGTTCAAAGTTATTCATAATGTTTAACATTTCTTCCTTTGTTTTTCCTTCATATTCAAAACTTGAAGTTGCATTGTATGTAATTACATTTCCATCAAGTAATATTTCTTCATATATTCCATCAGATATCATACTATTATATGAATTTTCAGCTGTTTCTTTTGTACTATATTTTTCATTTATTAAAACTTCACTAACAATGTTATCGGCGTTAAATTTAATTTCGATAACTTGTTCGCTAAAAATTGTTCCATCTTTTTTAGTACATATCATAGTATCATAATCAATTTCATCCATACTTTCAAACAATTCATTAACTGTATCTAAATCATCTTTTGTATCGATATTACCATAACCAAAAACTATAGCTACAAGAATAATTATGATAACAATAAATAAAACAAATTTTTTCATATCTTATCTCCTTAATCCATTTTCATAAAACGATATTCTTGTTCACAGTCTGGATATTTTTCTTTATCAACAAGGCTAAAGAACATATCATAAGGTCTTATAAAATATTTTATATCTGTATCATATAATGCTTTATAAAAAATATATTTATTACTATTAGAATCGAATGCTTCACCAATCACTTCGTAATTATTTCCTTTGAAATGTTTATATGTTCCTATAATATCTTCATCAAAGAAATCATCTCTAATACGAGGAAATGTGAATTCACTATCTTCAAGTTCATCATCTGTTAAAGCATATATTATTTCATTATCATTTTTAACAACGCAGTAAAAATCATTATTTTCAGTATGCATTGCTTTACATATCATTTCCATTTTGTTCACCTCACTTATTAATTCTAGCACGATTTTTTAAATATACAATATAAAAAATGCAACTAGAAAGTTGCATTTTTTATTATATTTATTTTTCAATATTTCCTTTAAGTGTTCTAAGATTTTTAAAATATGATTTTGCTTCTTTAATAGTTCTTTCATTACCAATTGTACAAACCATATTTTGATCATAGATATCTTTAAGCATCTTAGCATAATTTTTAATTTGTTTTGGTGAAGTACCAAGCATTTCATCTCTTTCTTTTTGTACATCACTAAACTTAATTCCAAGTTTAATTCTTCTTGTAGCCATAACAGTTTTAATATAAATGTTATGTGGTTTATCGTATTCACCAACTGTACCTATAATATATTTATCAAAATCTTTTTCACCCTTAAATGATTTTAAGTAATTAAATGTTCTTTGATAATTCTTATAAGTTTCTACTAAGTTTGGATCACGATATGATGCATATATAACATCACCAGAAGGGCTCATAACAAGTTTACTTCCATAAGCTCCACCTTTAACTCTTACATGATTCCATAAGTAATCGTATTCTAAGATATGTTGAAGTACTTGAACACTACCACTATAATCATATCCTAATTTTCTTAAGTTAGCACCAAGACCAACATATTGAACATCTGATTGTGTTAAGATACCTTCATTTAATGCTTGTGGTTTAAAGTCATATACTTGATATTCTTTATCAATAGAAACTAGTAATGAATTAATAAATTCTCTTATCATGTTTTCATTTTGATTATATGATCCTTCTTCACCAACATAAATTATACTTAAGTTTTCTTTTAAGAATATTTCATTTTTGATTTGTGATAATTTATTTTTTAACTCATCTTTTCTTTCATCATAATTATTATCAAGATCTAATATAAATTCATAGAAATCTAATCCAGAAATCTTTTCAGCATATTTACCTGTTTGTGAATAATATGATTGAATACGTTTAACAACACTAGAGTGTCCAGCTTGTACTAATCTTTCTTCAAGCATAACTCTTAATCTTGTTATTATTTCTTTTATCTTACTATCTTCATCAAATTTTGTATTTAAGATAATTTCTTTACATATATTAAGTAAGTCTTGTCTCTTTGATTCTAATACTTCCATATGAACTTTAAATTCAGCATTATATTTATCAACGTCTTCTCTAAATCCAGAAATGATTGTTGCAAAATCAATATCTCCTGCTGCAAGTAATATTTGTTTATTAATATCTTCATAGTTCATATTAGTTGTACTAACTTCACTCAATAAATTAGCAAGTAAGTTAATATAAATTACATTTTCAAAATCAACTTTCTTAGTATTAAATACTAAATCAAGGAAAGTGATTTTATTAGTCTTACCTTCATTCATATATACTTTAACATCATCAATCATAGTTTCATTAACTTTTAAGTCTTCAGCTTCTTTTTTGATATCTGTTATTTTTAATGAAGGGATAGTAGCTAAATCTTTTTTGCTATCTGGTTTCATTTGTAATTTAATTAAGTTCTTTGTATCTTTAATAACTTGTTTAATTTCTTTATCAGTCATTTTAGATTTAATGTTAGCTAATTTTTCTTTAAGCTCATTTTCTTCTTTTTCTTTTAAAGTTTTATCAGGTGTAATCACAACAACACTCTTATGAGTATTATTAATTAATTGTTCTTCAATAAATCTTTCAAAGTATCCATCTTTAAATTTACTTCTAATGTTTTCGATTTCTTTTTCAAAGTAAAGTGATTTTAACGGATCACCATCATAAAGCCATGTTGTAAATACTTTATAGTTATAACCTAGTCCTTCAGGTTCTCCACTAGGTAATCTTCTAAATTCAAAGTCAGTTTTATTAATAATACCTTCCATGAATTCTTTATCTATACCTTCACTTACTAATCTTTTTAATTCATCATTAATTAAATTAATAATAGTTTCTTTATCTTCCATTTTCATTTCTCTGATATAGAAACTGAACATTGGTTGCATTAAATCTGATTCATATAATCCTTCAACATCACTACATAATTCTTTTTCAAGAAGCAATTTTTTAATAGGTGATGCAGGAAGATCAACTAAATAATTCATAATCATATTTGATGCAAAAGTTTTTTCAATATCTTTTGATTCACCAATTACATAGTTGATACTCATAATATTTTTATTTGTAATATCTTCACTATCATTATTAACAGCATAAGGTTTTTCAATATAAACTTCATTAGTTAATTTAGGTTGCATTTTAATTTGTGAATCAATTTCTTTGTAATCATATTTTGATAAATATTCTTCATTAATATATTTCATTGCTTCATTTGGATCTAAGTTACCATATAAATAAATGTAACTATTAGAAGGATGATAATATTTTTTATGGAAGTCTAAAAATTCTTCATATGTTAAATCAGGAATTTCTTTTGGATATCCACCATATTCTTTAAAGTAAATATTATCAGGGAATAATGATTTTACACTTTCATAAAATAAAACACTATCAGGTGAACTATATACACCTTTCATTTCATTATATACAACGCCTTTATATGTAAGAGGATCATCTTTATTTAATAATTCATAATGCCATCCTTCTTGCATAAATATTTCTTTCTTATTATAAATATTTGGATGAAAAACTGCATCTAAATATACACTCATTAAATTCATAAAATCTTTATCATTTGTACTAGCGATTGGATATAAAGTTTTATCTGGGAATGTCATAGCATTTAAGAATGTATTAACTGATCCCTTAAGTAATTCAACAAATGGTTCTTTAACAGGATATTTATCTGAACCGCAAAGTGTTGAGTGTTCAATGATATGTGGTATACCTGTATTATTTGTTGGTGGTGTTCTAAATGCAATTGAGAAAACTTTATTCTCATCTTCATTTTTTAAATATAATAATCTAGCTTTTGTTTTTTCATGTTCAAAAACATATCCATAATTTTTTATATCTTTAATTTCTTCTTGTCTTAAACATTTAAATCCATTATAAACTTTTCCGTCTTCAAAATTATAATCCATTATTTATCTCCTCATTAATAAAAATAAGATGCCAGATTAAACTAGCATCTTTGATATATCATACATTGTTTTATCAATTGTTTTTGTCATATTGATTGCTTCTTCCAAATCAATATCAATGTATCTACCATTCTTATAGCATATTGCTCTTGAAAATCTATTTTCATTTGCAATTTCAACTGCTATACCTCCCATCATTGATGCGTGAACTCTATCTAGTGCAGTAGGATATCCTCCTCTTTGTAAGTGACCAAGAATTGTAGCTCTTGCTTCGATACCAGTTCTTTCTTGAACTTGTTTAGCAATTTCTTCTACGCTTCCTACGCCTTCAGCAACAACAATAAGACTATGTGTTTTACCTATGTCTTTGTTTTTATTAACAACATCACATATTTTATCTATATTATTATCTTCAGGTTTTTCTGGCATAAGAATAACATCCGCACCACCTGCAATACCTGCCCAAAGAGCAATATATCCAGCACGTCTACCCATAACTTCAACAACACTAACTCTATCATGAGATGTAGATGTATCTCTTAATTTATTTATAGCATCCATAGCTGTAGTAATAGCTGTATCAAAACCAATTGTATATTCAGTTGATGCTATATCAAGGTCAATTGTTCCAGGAATACATAGAACATTAACTCCAGCTTTAGATAATTCTAAAGCACCTCTATAAGAACCATCTCCACCAATAACAACAAGACAATCAATTCCTGCTTTTTTAACAGCATCAGCTGCAAGTAAAGCACCTTCAGGAGTAGTCATTGCTAAACATCTTGCTGTATGAAGAATTGTACCACCTCTGTTAATAATTTCTGAAACAAATCTTCTGTTGTCGATGTCTATAATATCTCCACTGATAAGTCCTTGATAGCCTTTCATTATGGCTTTGACTTTTATTCCTTTGTATAATGCAGTTCTTACAACGGCACGAACGCATGCATTCATTCCTGGTGCATCTCCACCACTTGTAAGAACACCGATTGTTCCAATACTCATAAGTATCCTCCAAAATAAATCTATTATTAATTATAAACCATTATATTCGAATGTAAAGATAAAAATTAAAGTTTGTTATTGATTACATTATAAAAAAAAGAGTTCTATAAAAGAACTCTTTTTAACACTAGTCTTTATCAAATCCGACTAAAGTCTCGCCTTTAATATGAAACGTACCAGTAAATTCTCTCTCAACGAGGACATAAGTATGAGAATCCGTTTCAAGAATTTGTTCAAAACCAGTGTCTAACAAAATCGTGACATAATAGTTATCAAAAGGTAGAACTTCTGTCCAAAAGTTATCAAACTCGTTCTTGCAAATAACCTTGCCATGCCATGTCTCCACAGGTAATTTGTTATAATCAATAGCAGCTTTTGCAAGATAGTAAAAGAACATACCTATGAAAACGAGAAGTAAAACAATGCTAAGTATGATATCTATCACATCTATCCCTCCGTAATTTTCTAGCGAAAATCAAACTAAGTTACAAAAATAATGTATCATTTTAGTATATATTTGTCAATTGAGAATTTAATTAAATAAGACATATATATAATGAAGGAAAAATTCAATTTTTGTGCATTAAAAAACGCTATATCTCTTTAATAGTAAGGGATATAGCGATATATTTTTCGTATTATTTTGATTCTAATTTGATCATATTGCTCTTTCTTCTCTTGAAAAAGAATATTCTCTTCTTTTTAGGAACATCGTTAATCATAACTTTGTCCTTTGCTTCATATAAAACTCTAGCATTTGGGTACATTTCAAATACTCTATTAAGTTCTTCTTCATATACTTTTTTATAGTTTTTTTCTATTTCTTCTAATTTTTCTAATGTTAATTCCATAACTACCTCCTGGGTTTTGATAACATTAGTTTTATCACAGAATAGGTAATAAGTAAATATAAAATTGGAAAATTTTAGAAATTATGTTTTATAGATAAATACATAAAAAGAAGACTTAAAGTCTTCTTTTATCCCAAATAACCAAGAAGACTCCCACCTCTTAGGTGGTGGGATGAATTGGCTAAATTTTTTGAAATTTTCGACATACTTATGTCGATTTTTTTAATTAATTTCTTTGCATTATAAAAATTTCGAGTTATCATAAAAGCCTACGCTTTTTGAAAGGAGGCTTTTTATATGAAAAAAAATACAACTAAAACATTTACAGTTCAAGTAAAACTGGCAACAACAAACACTCATAAAGCCTTCATTGAAAAATCTTTCTATTTTGCTGAAATTATTTATAATGAAGTAGCAAAATATGCAATGAAACAAATTAGAAAATTAGAAATGGATTCTCGTTATAAAAAAGCCAAAGGTAAAGAAAGAACTGCTCTTATTAACGAATATAATTTAAATCAATCAGGACTTTATGCATTTTGCAAAGTCATCGGAAAGAAATATAAAAAATATTTAGATAGCATCACTGTACAAGCAATTGCTGACAGGGTTCTTGTTAGTGTAGAAAAATATCTTTATAAAAACGGAAAAAGATTACACTTTAAAAAACATGGTGATCTTGATACTATTCAAGGCAAAACTAACATTAATAAACTAAATTATAATAAAGAAAATAATATTGTTCGTTTCATGAATATGAAAA
>JAKSVV010000037.1 GCA_024407775.1 Clostridia bacterium | reverse complement strand
CATCTTCTTTCCAAGTTTCACTTTTAATTTTCCATCCATCATTTGGAGTAACTGTAATTCTACAAGTTTCACCTTCATAAAGCTTATCTTTAGAAAATGAAACTTTACCACCTTCAGGATTGATAATGTTAGCTCTTAGATTCCATACATTTGTATCTTCTTTAAAGTAAGCTGTGAATGTAATGTTATTGTTAGTAGAAGGTATTATGTATGGGAATGATGAACTAGTTTTTGTTACAGTATTATTGCCATACTTAATAACTAAACGATCATATTTGTATCCTGGATTAGCTGTTACTTTAACATCACATATTGATCCTGGAGTTGTTGTATCACCAGTTATGGTAATGGTTCCTGCTTCAAGTGGAGTAACACTTGTACTAACAGTTGGTGAGTATAAGCTTCTAAAATGTCCAACGACAGTTATATCGTGATCACCCATAGTTAATGTTAATGGACTTTCATAATATTTAGTACCATCAACTTCGAAGTAATCAAATACACTACCATTATTAGCTTGCTGAGTAACAGTGAAAGTTTCGCCTACACCAGCAGAAGAAGTTGATGCCATTACTTGACCTGCGCCTTCAGATTTTGTATATATATAATGATATCCTAATTTATAGATATTTATATATATATCATCATCGGGCATTGTAAAAATATGTTCACCAGCTGCATAATAAAATTTAATTATCTCTTCGTTTTTTGAATTCCTTACTGATATATAATTTATAGGGAATGATGCACTATCATAAATATAGAAATTTACTGTAGTACCTTCACTAGCTTCTCCTAGACCTGAATATAAGCCTAAATCTGTATTACTTCCTACATATTTTACATATATATTGTATACTTTTGTTTCTCCTTCTCCTAGTGGCGCTGCTAACATCTTACTTTTTATAGGACTTGGAAGATTTTCTTCTGGCAATTCACTAGCTTCAGATTCAGTTACATCATTAAGAGTTTCATCTATGATTTCTTCTTCAATGATTTCTTCTTGCTGCTCTACAATTATTTCTTCTGAAATTTCTTCAGGAACTTCTTCTAAAGTTTCTTCTTCAGTTACTTCTTCTAAAGTTTCTTCTAAAACAATATCATCAGTTGTTTCTATTTCTTCCTCTACGGAGAGAGGATCTTCACTTTGAACTTTTACATTCTCACTAGCCTCATCAGCAAATGCTGACATAGGTATGCAAGTAAAGATTGTAACTAAACAAAGCATTGCAACCAAAATACGTTTGGTCATTGTTATTCTCTTTCTCTTCATTGACTTTCCTCCTTGCTAATAAGCAAAAAATCGGTTAACGTTACTAATTATTTCTTTTTAAATAAATATAAAATATTAATCTAACTAATACTCTTTGTTTTATAGAGCTAAAAAGTTAGGGTAATTCTATCATACAATCCATTTTTTGACAATACTTTTTTAACAAAAAAATAGCGATATAAAATCGCTATTTTTAGTCTTATTATTTAGTTGTTTCTTGCTACTTCAATCTTCTTAATTTCTTCATCATACATAGGGTCATCGTTCTCTTCACCAAACTGCTCTTTTACTAATTCTTTGTATAGATCAGTTTCTTCGAATTCTTTTAGAGTTACAAACTTATATGTTTTATTAAAACTATTATTTAAGTGTTTATAATCTCTTATTTCTATGATACCCTCTGCTGAATCATATACTTCATAACCTTCTTCTTCTAGATCTTTAGTTACTAGTACTCCATGATACCATGAGTTATGTCTTCCGTAAACTAATACTCCTTCAGGATGACTTGCTAGTAATTCTTTTAATGTATCTTCACTAGAGGTATGAGGTTCTAGTTCAACATAGAACTCTTCATTATCTTTTGTTAAGATATCTACAAAACAATTACCATGCCATATTAGATCACGACTTGATTGCATAAATAATGAGTTTTCATTACTTATTGTTTGAAGTACATCTATGGCAGCATCTTTTGATAGCATTTCATTACTATCACCATCATAGTCATATCCTTCGATATATGCTTTTCGCAAGATCATTAGTGATAGTGATGTTGCAACACATGCTTTAGATGTCCACTTCTTACCTTTGGTATTTTTGTGGTTATAAATTTCTTCTTCAAACTGACATATTGCTGGAAGATTATCTAAATCATCTATAGCTACTTCATAAGCTTCTTTTTCTTTTTCTTCTAGATACTCGAAGTATTCACTATCAATATCTGGTTGTTCATAAAATTCTGGATCATCAATGCTATTATATTCCATAGCGTAGCAAGTAAATGGGTTAATTAGGGATAATGTTAAAGTTGATATGCACGTTAGCAATAAAACTAGTTTTTTCATATGCTTTAATTTATTTTCCTTTCTTTAAGACAGTAAAATTACTTGTTAGTTATTAGTAATTTCAAAACAATATAATTAGTTGCTGCTATTTTACCATATATTGGTAAAGTTAGTCAATACTGATTTTAAATTTTAACAATAAAAAAGCCTAAGAAAAACTTAGGCTTTATGGTTTAATTATTGTAATTTTTACATTTTTGTTCTAATAAAAGAAAATCACAACATCTACTTTTAATAGTTTGATTAATTCTATTAGTTTTATATGCTTCGTATAATTTTTGAACTTTATTTTTAATTATATCGTAATTATTGTTCATATAAATTAATTGTTTTAAAATCATTTTTTTATATTTAATTTCATTAATCGAATCTGTACTAAAATTTATATTTAAATTAATCAATATATAATTGTCTTTGTTCACTGGTATCATATTGTTAAAATTAATTGCACCTAATTCTCCTCTTTCTATTTTATAAAAATCAATTGAGTTTTTCATTTCTATATGTTTCTTTTTAGGACTAGATAACGGAGCAAAAAACTCGCATCCGTTTACTTCAAATAATACACCTATAAAAGGTCTTAACTCTTTAGTGTCTTTGTTGAATGGAACTTTTTTATCAAATTGTCTTAAATAATCGCAATATTCAGGTTTTACTCTTACAATTTTGAATCGTTTCATTTTTACCTCCATGTAATAAATAAGAGATTAGAGTTAAATACTCTAATCTCTACTTTTTTAGTTCCCTGTTAATGGTCGGGTTTACCGCTTTTTTAGTTCCCTGTTAATGGCTGGGTTTGCCGCTTTTTTAGTTCCCTGTTAATGGTCGGGTTTACCGCTTTTTTTATACTTTTATAGTATATATTAATTATAAACTATATTATAAATTTTTGCAATAGTATTAGTTATTTTATAAATTTAAAGGTGTTTATATAAATAACTAACAATTATTTTTATTATTATTTTTCTTATTTGTTTTCGAATTTTCTTTTTACTTTATTAAAGAATTGTTTTAAATTAGCATAACTATCTTCTGTTGTATTCTTATCAAATTCTCTTAATAAGTCTTTTTGCTTTTGTGTTAGTCTAGTTGGTACTTCAACATTTACTATGACAAATTGATCTCCTCTTTGATTCTTGTTTCTTAAAGATGGAATACCTTTACCTTTTAGTCTAAACTTAGTTCCTGATTGTGTTCCTTCTTTAATGTCATAAGCTACTTTACCATCGACTGTTGGTACTATTATTTCAGCACCTAATGCTGCATCAACGAACGAGATTGGCATTTCAACATAGACATCCATACCATCACGTTTAAAGATATCATCTTCTTTTACGTAGATAGTAAGTAGTAAATCTCCATATGGTGCTCCTTCATCTCCTGCTTCACCCTTACCTGGAAGACGCATTGTTTGACCAGAATCTATACCTGCTGGAATATTTACTTCAAATGTTTTTCTTACTTTTTCTCTACCTAGACCATTACAGTTTGGACATTTTTCTTTAATTATTTTTCCTTTACCACCGCAAGAAGGACATGTTGTTTCTTGACGGAATGATCCTAGGATTGTTTGCTGAACAGATATTACTCTTCCTTGTCCGTTACACTTAGTACATGTTTGAGCACTAGTTCCAGCTTTTGCACCAGATCCGTTACAAGTTTTACATTGTTCATAGCAATTTACTGTTATATTTTTAGAGCATCCAAATACTGCTTCTTTAAAATCTATTTCGATGGACATTTCTAAATCTCTACCTGGCTGAGGCCCGCGGTTTCTACTGCTTCTTCTTCCTCCGCCAAAGAATTCAGAGAAGATATCTCCCATATCAAAGCCATCCATACCGCCTCCGAATCCAGAGAATCCACCAAATCCTCCAAATCCGCTTCCTCCGCTACCTTGTTCAAATGCACTATGCCCATATTGATCATAAGCTGCTCTTTTTTGAGCATCACTTAATACTTCATAAGCTTCATTTACTTCTTTGAACTTAGCTTCTGCTTCTGGATTATCTTTGTTACTATCTGGGTGATATTTCTTAGCCATCTTTCTATATGCTTTTTTTAGTTCATCATCACTAGCACCTTTTTCTACACCAAGTACTTCGTAATAATCTCTCTTGTCGGCCATGACTTTCTCCCTTATAAAATTTATTTCTAATTTCTTTTTTGATTTCTTTTTTGATTTCTATTTTTGATTTCTATTTTTAAATATCTAATTATTAATTATTTGTGTATACTAGTATACACTTTTTTAACATAAAGTTATGCAAGATGAAATCATCTTGCATACTTTATAATAAATTACGTGCAATAATTTATTTAGTGTTTTATTTTATTTATGATTAAACAACTAATTAAACTTCTTTGAAGTCTGCATCAATTGTTCCGTCATCGTTTGGTTGTGAATTGCTAGCACCTTCAGCTCCTTGCGCACCTTGTGCTGCACCTGCTTGTTGATACATCTTTGTTGAGAAATCTGTTACATCTTTCATTAAAGCATCTTTTGCATTATTGATTGCATCGATGTCAGCATTTTCTATTGTTTCAAGTGGGTTAGCTTCTAAGATTTCTTTTAATTTTGCTAAATCTTTTTCAATCTTTTCTTTATCATCAGCTGGCATTTTATCTCCAAGTTCAGATATTGTTTTTTCTGTTTGGAATACTAATGAGTCAGCTTCATTTCTTGCATCTATTTTTTCTTTCTTTTTCTTATCTTGTTCTGCATAAGCTTCGGCATCTTTCATTGCTTTATCTATTTCTTCATCTGATAAGTTTGTTGATGCTGTAATAGTAATTCTTTGTTCTTTTCCTGTTCCTAGGTCTTTGGCTGATACGTTAACAATTCCGTTAGCATCGATATCGAATGTTACTTCGATTTGTGGTATTCCACGTGGTGCTGCTGGGATTCCATCTAGTTTAAATTGTCCTAGCATTTTGTTATCTCTAGCCATTTGTCTTTCACCTTGATATACTGCGATATCTACAGCTGGTTGATTATCTGCAGCTGTTGAGAATACTTGACTCTTCTTTGTAGGGATTGTTGTATTTCTATCAATTAATTTAGTGAAGATACCACCAAGTGTTTCGATACCAAGTGATAATGGTGTTACATCAAGAAGTAAGATATCTCCTGATCCTTCTTCACCTGATAATTTACCACCTTGAATTGCAGCACCTACTGCTACACATTCATCTGGGTTGATACCTTTGAATGGTTCTTGTCCTATTAATTCTTTTACTATTTCTTGTACTTTAGGTACTCTTGTTGATCCACCAACTAATAATACTTTTGAGATATCACTAGATGATAGTTTAGCATCTTCTAAAGCTTTTCTTACTGGAATTTTTGTTCTTTCAAGAAGGTCTGCTATTAATTCTTCAAATTTAGCTCTTGTTAATGTTACGTCTAAATGTTTTGGACCATCTTGGTTTGCTGTAATAAATGGTAAGTTAATATTTGTTGTTGTTGAATTTGATAATTCTTTCTTAGCATTTTCTGCAGCTTCTTTTAATCTTTGCATAGCCATTTTATCTCCAGAAAGATCTATTCCTTCTTTTGATTTAAATTCTGCTACTAAGTAATCTATAATTCTTTTATCGAAGTCATCTCCTCCTAGGTGTGTGTCACCATTTGTTGCTAATACTTCGATAACTCCATCACCGATTTCGATAACAGATACGTCGAATGTACCACCACCAAGGTCATATACTACGATTTTTTGTTCTTCTTCATTTTCTAGTCCATAAGCAAGTGCTGCAGCTGTTGGTTCGTTGATAATTCTTTTTACATCAAGTCCTGCAATCTTACCTGCATCTTTTGTTGCTTGTCTTTGTGAGTCTGTGAAGTATGCTGGAACAGTAATAACTGCTTCTGTTACTGTTTGTCCTAAATAACTTTCAGCATCCTTTTTTAATTTTTGCAATGTCATTGCAGATATTTCTTGTGGTGAATATTTTTTACCATCAATATCTACTTTATAATCTGATCCCATATGTGTTTTAATAGACATAATTGTTTTTTCAGCATTTGTTACTGCTTGTCTTTTAGCTGTATCACCAACTAATCTATCTCCTGTTTTAGTAAAAGCTACTATAGATGGAGTTGTTCTTTGTCCTTCAGCGTTAGCTATAACAACTGGTTTACCACCTTCCATAACAGATACACATGAGTTTGTTGTACCTAAGTCAATTCCTATAATTTTTCCCATAATTTTAATTCCTCCTAAAATTTACTTTTATATTTTATTTATATATTTTTTTAATTTAATTTTTTATTTAATTTATTTAATAAAAAAATTATTTTAATTTGCTACTTTAACCATTGAGTGACGAACTACTTTATCGTTATACATATAACCTCTTTGTAATTCTTCAGCTACAACATTTTCTCCTAAGTTTTCATCTTCAACATGCATTACTGCATTATGAATATTAGGATTAAATTCTTCACCTACAGCATCAATTGCTGTTACACCAATTTTATTTAATGCTTTATCCATTTGACCTCTTATCATTTCGATTCCATCAAATAAAACTTTTTGTTTTTCATCCATTTCATTTTTATTAAAGCCTTGTAATGCTCTATCAAAATTATCGATAACATCTAAGAAACTAGAAACTGTTTCTATGATTCCTTTATCATACATATCACATTTTTCTACTTGTGTTCTTTTTCTAAAGTTATCAAATTCTGCATATAGTCTTACATATTTATCATTAGCTTCTTTTAATTTTTGATCATTATCATTATTGTTTTCTTCAATGATAACTTCTTCATTATTTTCTTCATTATTTTCATCGTTATCATTATTATTTATTTCTTCGCTGTTAATATCATTATTTGCATTTTCGTTTTCGTTAGTTTCATTAATTTCTTCGCTTAAGTTTCCATCTTTAGCATTAATGTTTTCTTCATCATTAATGTTAATCATAATCTAGCCTCCTTATATATTATGTATTTCCCTTTTTAGTTTCCATTGATTTAATGATTGCTTTTAAGACTGATATACTATTTTCATAATCCATTCTTTTTGGACCTATGATTGATATTTGTCCTTTTGTATCATCTAAATCATATTTATATGTAATTATTGAACAATCTTTTGCGTTAGGTACATTTTCATCACCTATCTTAATTGATATGTCATTATTACTTTCTTTTTTATTATCTTTCTTACTAACTTTTTTAACTTTACTATTTTTATCTTTTTTATTCTTTGATACAATAGCTGATGCATCTTTTATATCTTCATCAGTTAATTCAATGATATTTAAATCATCATTATCATCATTATCATCATCGCTATCAGATAAGTTTACTTTTGTTCCATCATCATTATTATCCATAGCATTTGTTAGTAAGTTACCAAGCATTGTTTTATCTTCCATAAGACCTATTAGGTTACGTGCTTGTTTTATATCAGTGAATTCTGGGAATGATAAAATATTATTCATACCTGCGGCATAATATTCAGGTTTATCAATTTCATTAATCATATCTGTTATGATATCTAAAATTGGATCTAAAATATTTTTATACTTTCCTAGCTTCATTTTTATATTAGTAGTTAAATCTAAGTTAATGTCGCTTAAAGTTTTATTATCTAGTTCTTCATTAAGAAGATCAGCTATGGCTGTTAGAACTTCTTGACTTACTTGTTCATTAACATGTAATACATTATTTTTAACTTGTGATTTATCTAGTACTGTTACTAGTAAGATTGTATTTGGATCAATATTTATTAATTGAATATTTTTAATACTTAATCCTCTATCACTATATTTACTTGTAATAACTGTATAGTTTGTAAGTTCACTAAGTAAGTTTGATAAATCTTTCATAAAATTATCTAAACTAGAATAAGTTTTATTAAACAATGTATCGATTTGTTTTCTTGCTTTAGTACTTACCTTAGAATTCTTTAACATCTCATCAACATAAAGTCTATATCCTTTATCTGAAGGAATACGACCTGCGGATGTATGAGGTTGCATTAAAAATCCTAATTCTTCAAGATCAGCCATTTCATTTCTAATAGTTGCTGATGATATACCTAGTTCATGTTTCTTTTCAATTGTTCTTGAACCAACTGGCTCAGCAGTTTTGATATAGTCATCAATTATAGCTTCTAGAATCTTAATCTTTCTATCATCTAATTCCATAAGTTACCTTAGATTACCTTTCATTATTATAATTAGCACTCACTAAAATTGACTGCTAAAAATAGTTATACACTTTTATATTTTAAAAGTCAATAAATTTAAGCAAGATTTTCAAAAAATTTAGCACTCTATCATTTTGAGTGATAATTAAAAAGTGAGTAATTATGGGGATTATTAGATACCTATATTTAGAAATGATTAAAATTTGCGTTATTTTCGATTTTAAGGCATTAAAAATAAGTATTGAAATCTCATATAAGTCTTATCAGTAAAGGGCTAGAAAGGGCAAAATTTTGAAAATTTGAATAATTCCTACCTATTATATATAGATAATTTTAAGATATTAAAAAAGAACTGACAAAATATGCCAGTTCTTATATTATTATATGTATTATTCTCATTATACTTTTTGTATTACATAGAAAGCATAAGCATAATATTTTTTATACTTATCTCTCATTGTCATATCTAATGTTATTTCATCGATAAGTTTTCTCTTATCCATATCCATTTGGTATTTTATTGATAGATCTCTTGTTATTTCTCTCATAGGTGCTAGGTAATATTTCCACCAAGCTTCATCTGGTACAATAAATGTTGCATTAACTTTTAATCCGTTTTCTTCTATAACATCAATATTATTATCTATAGTTGTAATTGCTGGATAGAAGTTTTCAAAATATCTTATTAGTTCTAGAGGCATAGATAGATCTGTTACTATGTAATCAGATATTACTATTACTCCTCCTGGTTTTAGGAATTTTTTAAACATTTTAATTCTAGTATCGAAATCAGAATCATTCATTGATCCTTCTTGCCATATTATATCAAAATGATTTTTACTAAAAGGTAAATCTTCCATACCATTATCATTAAGAATGATGTTACATCTATCACTAAAACCTAGTTTTTCTATTCTTTCATCTAGGTGATTTACGCATGCTTCATCACTATCAATACATGATAGTTCTCCTTTAAAGTTTGATAATAGCCATATATTTTCTTCGCCTTTACCACAACCATAGTTTAATATTTTTATTTTACTTTCATCGTATGATTTACCTTGTTTTTTATATTGGTATTTCACTTTTGCTAATGCCATATTTAATGCATCTATTGTATTATTAGGTAATCCTGGTGATGTTTTTGGCATGTGTTCTAGTACTTGCCAAAATAGTTTGTTCATAACAAACACTTCCTTTCATTATTAATTATTCAATTATTTTTTATTACCTATTTCCCTATTTCTTATATAATATTTTCTAATTTTCTTTTTTATAAAATTTATTTTTATCTAAATATATTTTTTAAACTAAATTTATTTTTTGACTTTGTTTTATTATTTTTCTTTTCTAATTTTAATGAATCATTATCTTCTTTATAACCATCTATACCAGCACGTTCTATTGCTCCTATAATTTTATCATCGAAATGATCATAAGTAGTTCTAAATGATTTCATTAAATTTTTCATGTCTTCTCTTCTTGTATTACCATCAGCTGGACATGTACTTTTTATAACATACTTATTTAATTCTTCTTTATTAATAAAACCTACTATATCTTTTTCATTAACATACATAAGTGGTCTTATTACTGTTATATGAGTTTTATCTAAATATGTATTACATGGACATGTATGTATTCTTCCTTCTTCTAATAGACTCATTAAAAATGTTTCTATTATATCATCTTTATTATGACCTAAGACAACTTTATGATATCCTAAACTTTCTGCTTTAGTAAAGAGAGCACTCTTTCTCATCTTAGCACAAAGTGAACATGGATTAGATTCTTTTCTTACTTCAAATATTATTTTTTTAATATCTGTTCTTTCAATATATAAATCTATGTTTTGTTCTTTACAGAAATTTTCTAGTTCACTATAGTCTGTATCACCTGATAAGTCTATGGCTATCCCACAAAGTTTTATGTTTGGATAAAAATATTTTTTTAATTCGTTAAGCATGATTAATGATGTTAATGAATCTTTACCGCCAGATAAACCGACAGCTATATGATCATTATCATTTATCATGTTATATTTCTTAACAGCTTTGACTGTTAGATTTAATAGTTGTTGTCTTTTCATAATATAACCTTATTAATTTATTTCATTATTAATGTTATCATTAATATTATTTTCTTCTTTAGTTTCTTCTAGTTGTTCTTCTTCAACTTCTTTATTAATTTCTTCGAATTCTAATTGATCTTCAAGTTCAATTTCTTTTTCTATTTCTTCAATTTCATTAGGAATTGATTTATCACTTGATGATAAAATTTTTACATCATTATCATCTTCATCAAAAATATTTGAATCATTAATATTATTTTTGTTTTTATGTTTATTCTTTTTATTTTTCTTATTATCTTTTTTATTAAATACTTTATAATTTGATGGATTAAAAGTTGCGGCTATGTTTCCTATGATGAAAACTATACTTTCAGCATTTCTCATACTAAAACCTTTACCTATTGCTTTTCCTCCAACAGTAATTGCAGCAATGATAGCTGATGCAATTGTGTATCTTATATCAGCATTTGATAAACTAATTTTAATAAATATTGCTCCTAGTGTTGCCCCTGAAATGATACCACATGTATCACCAATTACATCGTTAAAGATGTTTGAGTATACACTAGCTTTCTTTATTATCGCAATTGATTCTTTTGCTCCTCTTACTTTTGCTGCAGCCATTGAACTAAATGATACTATGTCACAACTTATAACAGCTGTACCTAAAATATCAAATAATATACCTACTAAAACTATAGCAACTAAAACGCATATTGCGCCACCTAGTGATAGTTTTTCTGTAAATATACTTGCTACAATATTAATAGTAAAAGATATTGCAAGTGTAATTAATGAAATAATAAATGGCCATGTTTTATTTATCTTTGGCTTTCCTTTTGTACTAAATTTATAATGTACTTTGTTATTCTTTCTCAGATGAGAACTCATTTTACTACCTCTAAAAAATTTTATTAAATAATTTTATAGTTATATATAAAAAATATTTTTAAAATTATTTTTATATAAATAATTAATAGAAGACATACACTAAGTAAATTTTATGGCATGAGGTCTTGCAGTTTTTCACGAGATGCTATTCTGATGTCGCCATTAGAACGGTTCCCCTTTAAAGCATCACCTGCGTAGTTTCCTTGCGCAGAGCAAGATCACCTAAATATAAAAAACCATACTGTAATCCTTAACATATAATCAGTCTAGGAACTTTCTTCAACGAACTTTAAATTACCTATCCTCTTTTGCAAAAGAAAGTTTCAACGTAAGTATCCCTCTAACTTTCACTCAAGGCAGGCTACACTGTTCACAGCCAATGGACCGCACAACAGGTTTAATCTTACACCGTAAAAACACAAAGTTTAAGTACATATTAAGTAAATATCCTTTAGATTACGAAATAAATGTAAGCCTCCACGAAAAGTGGGTCAACGCCTATATGCCATTATAGATCGCCCGCTTTTCTTTCTTTCAGCATAAGCCCGAATCTGGGCGAAACAGGCAAACACCAAAAGCTTCATCGATGTGCCTTTTTGCGGATTTTTAGGCCCGCATTCAGTAACTTAAAATCCAACTAGAATACTGCGTCTTCTATTAACTAAAAATTTTTATATTTAACTATCTTAATATTATTTTCTAATTCAAAAATTTATTTTGTTTTATTTTATAAAAACATTAAAAGTGCTACACATATTCCTAGTAAGCATCCAACGAATACTTCAACTGGAGTATGTCCTAATAATTCTTTTAATTTTTCATTTGCTTTAATTTGATCATTTTCATCCATTGCAGAAACAATTTGATTTAATACTCTTGCTTGTTTACCTGCAGCTCTTCTTACTCCTGCAGCATCATACATTGTTACTAATGCAAATGCTACACATGCTGCAAATAATGCACTGCTAAATCCTTCACTTATTCCTACAGCTGTTGCTATACTTGATACAAATGCACTATGTGCTGATGGCATACCACCAGCTCCAAATATTCTTTCGAAGTCAAATCTTTTATATTTAATAAGAATTGTTACGAACTTAATTGATTGTGCTATTGCCCATGATAAAACTGCAACATCAATGAATGGGTTTGTAATGATACTTAAAAATATATCCATTATTAAAAATACCTCTTTTTATAAACTCTTATGTATTTGTCCTATGATTGCATTTATGAATGAAGGTGAATCTTCTGTTGAATATGCTTTTGCAAGTTCAACTGCTTCATTTGCTATTATCTTAATTGATAAATTAGTATGTAGCATTTCATAAACAGCTATTCTTAATATTGCAAGATCTGCTGATGGAATTCTTGTTGTTTTCCATCCCTTCATGAAGTTATTTATTACGTTATCAATTTCATCTAGATTTTGTGTTACGCCGCTAACAAATTCCATAATTTCATCACGTGCTTTTCCTTCTTCTACTTCTTGAGTAGTCCAATATAAATCTATTTTTTCTAATACTTGTGGTACTTTAAAAAATTTTAATTGAAATAAAATTCTAAATGCATGATTTCTAACTTCTTTTCTTGTCATTGTTCTATTTCTCCTTTGTAACTTCCTTAACGTTTGCTACCTTTACATTAACCTTGTTTACTTCAAAGCTTGTCATATTTTCTACAGCTTCTTTTATTTTTTCTTGAACTTTAATTCCTACTGGAGTTAATTCATAACCATATTCAACTGTGATAGCACAATCGATATTAATTTTACTATTGTCTTCATTAAATGATGTTTCAACACCACTCATAACTTTCTTTTTACTAAACATTGATTTAATGTTTGGTTCAAGTTGTTGATGAATACCTACAACTCCTTCGACTTCTTTAGCTGCTGTTGTAACGATTGTTATAATAGCATCATTAGAAATTTGAATGTTTTCTTTTTCGTTATTCATTTCCATTTTAAACTCCTATTTATAATTTTAATTATTATTTTGTTTCTTCTACTTTTTCTTCTTCAACATTTACTTCTGTTGTTTCAATTTCTTTAGTTACTATTGATTCATCAATTGTTGCTACTAATTTATTAACTGCAACTGATACTGAATTTAATTCATATCTATAAAAATTAATTTCTTGAGCATCAAGTTCTTCATTTTCTTTATACATTTCTCTGATTTCAACATTGATTGGATTTGGTGTAACTTTCTTTGGACTAACTGTTACATATGATTTTAGTAATTTAATTGCTTCTTCATCGAAATCAGATTCATTAACTTCTATTTCAAAGTTTTCAACTTTAAGATCAAAATATTCTTTTGCTTCTTCATTAATTTCAAAGTATGATGTTTCGAATTTTCTATCTACTAAGAATTTTGGTCCAACACTGTTTGGTTTGAAATCAATGAAACTTACAACATAACTAAGTAACATATATCCTATACCAATTACAAATAAACCTAAGATAACCCATATTGCAATTTCTGCAATTCTTATAATTTTATCTATCA
>JAKSVV010000036.1 GCA_024407775.1 Clostridia bacterium | reverse complement strand
CTTAGCCAACAGATTTACAGTCTGCCCCCTTTGGCCACTCGGGAATCTCCCCATAATCGTCTTATATATCTTGACGACTTTATTATAATACCAAAGAAATTTGTCTTTGTCAACGATATTTATTATTTTTTTATTTATTTTTTGATAAATTCGTATAATTTAGCAAATTTCTAGGTTTATAAGCTCTTATTTATTCAAATTTTCCTATGAATCTTTGTTCACATTCTAATTCAACATCACTCATTTCTTTCACTTTCTTTTGAATTTCACAAATAATGTTGTATACATCACTAGCTTTAGCATCTCCATTATTAACTATAAAGTTTGCATGCATAGTAGATACTTCTGCTCCGCCAACTTTATATCCTTTAAATCCTGCTTCTTCAATTAATTGACCAGGATAGCAATTTTCTATATTTGGTCTTTTAAATACTGATCCAGCATTAGGATATTCTAATGGTTGTACTTTCTTTCTTCTTTCATTAAGTTCTGTCATTCTTGCTTTTATTTGTTCACTATCACCAGGTTGTAATTTTATTTTTGCTTCAAGCATTACATATGGTTTATCTTCAAATATTGAATGACGATAACTCATATCTAATTCATCTTTTGTTAATGTAACTATTTCATTTTTATCATCAAGAATTGTGCAGCTAACAAGTACATCGCTCATTTCTCCGCCATAGCATCCGGCATTCATAGCTACTGCACCACCAACTGTTCCAGGAACTCCGCATACAAATTCAAGTCCTGTAAGTCCGCTTTTTTGAGCTCTAGATGATGCTGCAATAATTGAAGCACCAGCTTGTGCTGTTAGATATTCTCCTTCAACTTCTATATTTGAAAAGTTACTAGCAAGATTAATGATAATTCCTCTAAATCCATCATCGCTTGCAAGAACATTACTTCCTCTACCTAATACGAAATAATCTATGTTATTATCTTTCGCAAGTTTAATACATTTTTGTACTTTTTCATTAGTTGATGGCATTAAGAATAAATCACATGATCCACCAATTTTGTATGTTGTATGTTTAGATAATAATTCATCAACTTTAATTTCATTATCATCTAAAAATTCTTTTGCCATATCTATTATTTTGTTGTCCATCATTTTTTATAACTCCTAAAATCTAACCTTATTCTACCCTTATTTTTTACACATAATAATAACATACACTTTTATTTTTAAAATTTCAACTAATATTTAATTATTTTAATTATCAAATAAATTTGCTGCTCCTATTATTCCTGCTTCATTTAGGAATGTAGAATTAATAATTTTGCAATTTTTTAATATTGGCATATTCTTTTCATTAAGAATATTCATAATACCTGGTATTAAAATATCATAACGTTTTGATATACCTCCACCAATTACTAATGTATCTAAATCAAATATAACTATTAAATTAATAATTCCTGCTGCCATATATTCAATGTGTTTATCAATTATACCGTTAGCAAGTTCATCACCTTTTTCATATGCATCAAAAATCATTTTTGCATCTAGTTCATCTAAGTTATGATTACATTCATCAAGAATTTTTGTTGAAGTATTATTTCCTTCAATAATTAATTTCTTTGTTCTATCTATTAAAGCTTTTGCACTTGCAAGTGATTCATAATTATTATTTCCGTTTCTGTATTTTGATACTTCATAAGAATTCATAATCATGTTTCCAACTTCACCAGCATTTTTATTTGCACCTTCAAATAAGTTTTGATTAATTATTAATCCTCCACCTATTCCAGTACCAAATGTAACAAACATACCAGATTTAGATCCTTTAAGTGATCCATATTTAAGTTCTGCAACTGCTGCTGCATTAGCATCATTTGTAACTTTAATTTTAAAGTCAGGTAAATATTTATTAAATGTTTCTTCAACACTTACACCATTACATTTTAAAACTTCATCATATAATAATCCATTTTTAAATGTTCCTCTTATACCTATACCGGCAGCTGAAATTGGTGAATTGTCTCCAATCATTTCTTTAATTTTATCACAAGTTACTTTTGCTACTTCATCAAAATTTGCATTTGGTGTAGAAATTATTTCAGAAGAAATAACATTACAATCTTCAATGATTCCTATTTTAATTTTTGTTCCACCAATATCTATTCCTATTTTTTTCATAATAGCTCCTTACAATATTATTTTTGTAATCTAAAATTTATAATTGTATAAATTAAGTTCCAATCATCTGTTCTATATATTTTGTAGTTTGAGAAATTAATATCTTTTATGTCTTCATTATATGGTCTTGCAAATGCTACAACAGGAAGTACACAAGATACATCTTTAATATTTTGTGAACTATCATCTACCATAACATCAACATTATTTTCTAAGCATATTTTTGATTTTGATAATGTTTCTGAAAAAATAATTTTATCATATGGTATTTCATTATTGCTAAGCCAATCTAATGTCATTTGTCTTATCTTATCAATACCTATATCATTTTTTTCAAAATCTAAAATACCTCTTGCTGTTATTAAATAAATTTCATGACCTTCATTTTTCAATTTCTTTAATGCTTCAACAGCTTTTGGAATTGGCAAAGAAAATCTATAATAATCTTCATAGAACCCCGTCCAAAATGTTTTATCAATTTTGTCTGACCATTTAAACATAGCTGGTGTTAAAAATTCATTTGGATTTGGATTAACTATTATATTGTTTTCTTTTGCAAATTTCATTCCTGCCTCATACCACATGGCAGCACTATTTATTAGTACTCCATCAATATCTACTCCAACTCTCATAACTACCTCATAATTATTTTATTATACCGCCGCCTATTACTATTCCGTCTTCAGTATAAAATACAATTGATTGTCCTGGTGTAACACTTTTTGCTTTTTCATCAAATGTAACTATTACTTCTTTTTCTTTTTCACCTTTTTTAATAGTTGCACCAATTGGTTTTGAATTATATCTTATTTTTGCTAAGACATGTAATTCATCATCAAGGTTATCTATTAAAATTAAATTTGTATTAATTGAAGTACATGATGATGAATATAAATCTTCTTCACTTCCTACAACTAATTCATTTTTATCTTTATCAAGTTTAATAACATAATAAACATCTCCGCCACCAATTCCTAGTCCTTTTCTTTGACCAATTGTATAGCTTATAAGTCCTTTATGTTTTCCTATTATCTTACCACTAGTTGTGACCATGTTTCCTTCTTTAGGATTTACATTTGCATATTTTTTCAAGAATGAAATGTAATCTCCATCAGGTATAAAACATATATCTTGACTATCTGGTTTCTTTGCATTTATTAAATCATTTTCTTCAGCAATTTTTCTTATTTCATCTTTAGATGTAAAATCACTTAAAGGAAATAATACATTTTTAATTTTATCTTTTGGTATGTTATATAAAACATACGTTTGATCTTTCTTTTCACTATTTGATTTTTTTATAACATATCTATCATATTTTTCACTGTATTCTGTTTTAGCATAATGACCTGTTGCAATATAATTACAATTTAATTCTTCTGCTTTCTTAAACATCAAATCAAATTTCATATGTTTGTTACAAACAATACATGGATTTGGTGTTCTACATTCTTTATATTCACATACAAAATCATCTACTACATATTTTTTAAATTCTTCTCTATAGTCTACTTCGTAATGTTCTATTCCTAATTTATCACAAATAGTTTTTGCATCACGAGAAGCATTGTCACTTGAACATCCATTATCTAAATTTATATCTTCCCAAAGTTTCATTGTACAACCTACAACTTCATAACCTTGTTTTTGTAATAATAGAGCCGCCACAGAGCTATCAACTCCGCCTGACATACCTAAGAGAACTCTCTTATTTGTATCCATAAATCCCTCTTAATATTTCTTATTAAAATAAAATTATACTTTAACAAATGTATTATAATATATTCATTATAAAAATCAAGTAAAATCCATACTTTATAAAGGTTTTAGAATATAAAAAAATACATCAAAATTATATAATTTTGATGTATTTTTATTTTATAAATATTTATATTTCTATTTTATGCTTCTACCTTTTTAGTTTTTGATTTTGTATTTTTCTTTTTTGTTTTCTTTTTATTAAAGAAAACAATATTTATTATTACACATAGTAATAAGAAAAATGGATATACTAACCAAGGTATAATATGAAATGCTGAAATGCTTCCACCAAGTTCTGTTACTGCAGCTATAGCTACTAAGATTTGAGCACCATATGGTAACATACCTTGTATGATACAACTAAATGTATCAAGTAATGATGCTACTTTCTTTTTATCTATTTCATATTCTTTTGCTATATCTTTAGCAATTGGATTAGCCATTACTATTGCAACTGTATTATTTGCTGTTGCTATATCAAGTAATGATACTAATATTCCTATTCCAAATTGTGCTCTTCTTTTTCCTTTGAAAACTTTTTTAATAAAATCTAATAGTGCTTGGAATCCACCATACTCATCAATAAGTGAACATATTGCTGCAACTAAAATTGCAACCATAGTTGTTTCAAACATACCACTAATTCCTGAACCAACATTTGATAATAATTCAAAGAACGTAATTGATGATGTTAATAACATTACTAATGTTCCTGATAGTATTCCAATTAATAAAACTATAAATACATTAAGTCCAACAACTCCTAAAATTAATACTAATAAATAAGGAATTATTTGAATTAAATTATAATCATTAATAATTATTCCTGAGCAATCATGATTAAATGTTACTACCAATATAAATATTAATGATGCAATTGCTGCAGGTAATGCTATTTTAAAGTTAGCACTAAATTTATCTTTCATCTTACAACCTTGTCCATTACATGCTGCAATAGTTGTATCTGAAATAAATGATAAGTTATCACCAAACATTGCTCCACCAACTACTGATGCAACACATATTGGAAGACCAAAACCTGATGCTCCAGATACTGCGAATGCAATTGGTGTTATAAGAGTAATTGTACCTACTGATGTTCCCATAGCTAATGATACAAGACAACTTACTACAAATAAAATTACTACTGCAAATCTTGCAGGTATTAGTGATAACATAAAGTATGCAACTGATTCAGCACTAGATCTTCCTAATACTCCAACGAACATACCAGCTACAAGAAAAATTAAAATCATTGTGATAATATTTTTATCTCCAACTCCTTTTCCCATTATTTCTAATTTATCATCAAAAGAAACTTTTTTATTTTGGAAGCATGCTACAAGTAGTGCAACCAAAAATGTTCCTATGATTGGTACATTATAAAATCCCATTGGTATTTTTAATATATATTCAAATGTTATTCCAAGTCCTAAGTATAATACTACAAATACCAAAATAGGTAATAATGCTTTTGCATTTGATTTTTTCATATTAACCTCCTATTTTTATAGTGTTCCGTTTTCAACACGTTTACAAAATTCTTCATAAATAAAATCATAAAGTTCTTTAGCATCACCTTCATATTTAAATTTACCTGATGCTACAAATTTATTAAACATTTCTTCAAAGTAACCTTTTTCTTTTAATAATTTTAAAGATTCTGGGAAATTCATATCACTTATTACCCAATAGAAATCCCAAATGATATCATCACCAAGTGTTATAATATCATCTCTTTTTAATGCTTCTAAATTCATAATTTTATCATATACTTCTTCAGATACATCAAACGATTTTTGAAGTTGCATTGCTCTAAAGAAATCTTCTGGTGATTGATCACCATAATATTTTGCTACTGATCTATATATATCAATCTTGTCGCAATCCCTAATTAAACCAGCAAACATTTTTAATCTTTTATCTTTAATTTTTTCAAATTCAGCATGATCTTTATTGTGATATAAAATTGCATTATAGATTAATTCTTTTTTATCTTCAGTAACATATTCACTACCTGCAATATCTAAAATGTTTAATCTTTTCATCTCACTTACACTTTCTTCAGCATGATTTAAAGATAATCTATCATTAAAGTGTCCATATAATTTTAATTGATTAAATCTTCCAAAGTCATGGAATAGTGCTATTACTTTTGCTATTTCATAATCTTCACCTGTAAGACCTGCTTCTTTAGCAAGGGTTCTCATAAGTTTTACAACTTTAAGAGTATGTTCAATTTTTAATTTAACTCTATATTGAGAATCTAAATCTACTTCTTGAAAAAATTTATCCGAATAATTTTTAAAATATCTCAAATAATTTTCACATTTAATCATACTGTGCCTCCAACTCTTTTCTTACCATATCAAAAATTTCATTAGCTTTATCATCCCATTTTGAAATAGAATAAAACTTTTCTATGTAGTCATTTTCTTTAATGATTCTTTTTGATTCAGCAAAATTCATATCATTTAAAACCCAAGATATTTGTATTACTAAACTATCAATAAAAGTTTTAGCATCTGCTCTCTTTGGTCTTTCATTATTTTTTATAGCATTATATATTTCTTCAGATGTTTTTATATCAAATGAAAAATCACTATATAGTTCATGTAATTTATCTTCAGTTAAATCTTTAATGTCTGTAAAGATTACTCTATATATATCAACCTTATCAGCATCTCTAATTAACTTAGAAAATAAAATTATCTCTTCATCTTTTTCATCGGCTGGAATATCTAAAATATTATGATTCATAATACATTTATAAATCAAATTTTTTATATCATCATTTTCATCTTTTAATATATTTTGAAGTTTTAATTCATCTACTCCCATTCTCGCATGATTGTCAGTCAAACGATCATTATCAGATTTATATTTTGCTATTTGAGGAAATCTTCCTACATCGTGTAATAAGCCAAGTAGTTTTGCAATTTCTATTTCATCATCACTTAAGTTAAGACTCTTTGCAATTCTTTCAATTGCCTCTACAACTTTTTTTGTGTGATTAATTTTTAGCATCATATAATCTTTTGCTACTCCATCTTCATGTATGTAATAATTATTTGAGAACTCATTAAAACATTTTTCATATTTATCATATGATTTATTTAATTTCATAATTCATCCTCCTTTAATTATTTTTATCTAGTTAATATTTATTCGTAAAAATAAAAATCCTTATGCAAAAAATATCTAGCAAAATATTTTTTGTATAAGGACGTTTCCGTGGTGCCACCTTACGTGTTACTCATTTACTTTAACGCAGTTAACGCTTAAGGCTACTTTATTTGTCACAAGTCCTAAAAAGTGTCTCCTAGTAATCATTGCATAGAACAATCTCACCATTTGTTCCTCTCTAAAATGTTAATTACTGGTCTTTCTTTCTCATTTGATTTATTTATTAAATAAAATTATAGCACTACTATTAGTCAAAAACAAGTATCACCACTATTTTATATAAACCAAAAACATCTATAAGGACTCTATTCCAATGTGGCAGATTTTATACTCCCACATTGGATAGTTCCCTATAAAGTGTTTTATAATTTTATTAATGTTCTATCAATTTTAAGAAAACCATCATCAAATGCTTCATTATCAATTTTTTTATAATCATTCATTAATGAATTTATAATTTCTTCTCCTTGATATATATATATTTCTTCTGAAAGCCATATATCTTTTTCAAAAACATAAGTTTTTGTTTCTGTTTTTAAAATAAGAGCTCTTACAAAATCAATTGTTTCGTACAATTCATTATTTATATAAGCTTCTTGCTTTTCATTAATTATATAAATGTCTTTAATAATAGATTCGACAGTTTCATATATTAAAGCTGTATTATCATAATATGGTTTTATATCATTTTCATCTACATAAGACAAATCATAGAAAGAAACCTCTTCCTTATCTCCCCAAAAATCTATCACTTCAAATTCATTTTTCAAGCATAGCCAATAGGAATCTACATTTATATATATATACTTTGATACAGAATTATTAACCATAAATTGATCATGTTTTAATTTAATTAATTTATGTTTTTTTAGATTAGACAAAATTTCTAATATTTCTTTATCAAATGTCTTGTTTATTTTTTTCACCTATTTTCCTCCTTTTTGTGTGAAATGAATTTTTTGATTTTTAAGCCCGCTATTTGAATCACATCTTTTTATATTAATTTCAACAACAGGTGAACCATCAGATGAAGATTTTTCTCTCCATGTAATAACTGTCCCATCCGTCATTTTAGCAATTATCTTTTTATCTTTAAATTGCTTATTGCTAAATGAATTTTGAGTTAATATCTCAAAAAATTCTTTAGAAGTTTTAATCGGATTGTCAGATTCACAAATTCTAACATAATCATCATGTCGTTTAGGTGATCTATCAAAAAACAAACCATCATTATAATTATATGTAAGTTTTGCTTGAATCAATCCATCTTTTATATTGCAACTTATTCTTGTTGCTGAAGAAAATCCAGCTCCCATATTAACACCCCCTTCCATGTACTTTATCAAGTTTAGAATAAATAAGTGTTAATTTTTCGCTAGGAATTCCGCAAAAAATTTTTTTATTTATTTGTCCATAAACATATATATGCTTAGGATTCTTCGTTTGAATCAATTTTTGTAATCCCTGTTTGAAGATAATTCTTTGTTCTCTTGTTTTCGTACAGCCATAAGGGCTAACACAGATTATTGCGTTGTTAGGTATACCATCTAATGCATAATCTAATGATTTTTCATCGCACCATCTTGCTAATAGTATAACATTTATGCCTTTAGTTTGTAAATAATAAGTTACTGCTCTACTATAAAAAACTTGAACTTTATTACATAATGGTGCTGCACCCGATAGCATAGTACAATCTGGACCAACAATTCCAGCGAATTGTTGTATAATAGATATATTTTCTTCTATATCATAAAGAAAATCATTAAATTCTTTATCATATTCAAAAAAATGAATATATTTTTTTCGATCTTCTAAATCAAAATTTCCTTTTAGAACATCTTTGATAGATATGAAATCCGTTGGTAAATCTATATAAGCATTATCTAACAATAGCGGCATTCCTTCATCGCCAACTAAATATGAACCCTTATATAAATATTCATGTAACCCCATATCTAATTTTGAGTTATAGTTATGTTTACTCATATATTATCCTCCTTTTTGAAAAAGTTATTGACTTTCCCAAAAATAAGAGTAAACTTATAGCATAAATATTATTTAAGTTAATGACTTTTTTAGAAAAGTCAGGCATTAAAGATTGCTGCAAACAATTTTTAATGCTCTTTTTTATTTGTTTTTTTATATTTCTCTCCCCCTTTCTTTTTAATATTATTCATTTATATCACCTCCCTTCAAACCATATAAAAAAGGGAACAAAAATCTAACGATTGTTGCCCCCCTTTTTTAGTTTTTCTAATTTGTAATATTTTTTAACTATTTATATATAATTAAATTATATTTATAATTTATTAAACCCTTTCTGTAATACCTGGCAACACTAGTAATACCACTCTTTAGTTTATTAGTTGCTATGATGCGAAACCTTCTTGAACATATTTATTCTTAAAGAATTTTGTAGGTTCAGCTTCTTCAGCACGGATATCTTTTAATTTTACCATGCCAAGTAATAAGCTTACTTTAACATCAATGATTCTTTGGTTAGTACTTCCTTTAAATTCATTGTTCATTTCATCTTTTAATGCTTCAACAAATCTTCCATCAACTAAAATATCAGATCTTGATAATAAATCCATAAAGTGATTTGTATCATTTGATAATGTTAATAGTTGTTCAAAAGTATATCCTGTATAAGTCATTATGTTATAACCATATTTGTGTAATTTTTCTGCTAGCATACCCATTTTTTCTGCTTGCATAAATGGATCACCACCACTAAATGTTACTCCTTCAAGTAATGGATTCTTTCTTATTTCAGCTACGATTTCATCGATATCTTTATAATATCCACCACCATTAAAATCATGAGTTTCAGGATTGTGACATCCTGGACAGTGATGAGGACATCCTTGTGTAAATATTACATATCTGATTCCTGGTCCATTTGCATCTGATTCTTCGTATATACCTGCTACTTTTATTTTATTTTGATTTACATCAATTATTTCATCCATGATTATCCTCCACAACATTCCCTAAAAAATTATGTATTAGTTTTTTAGTTTATTGATTGTTATTTTTTATTGTTTTCTTCTTTTTCACAATCACAACATTCAACAAACTTTGGAGCAAATTTGTAGAAATCATCATCATCATTCTTACTCATATCTTTATGTTTAACTCTATCTTTAACTTCTGCACGTTTTGCATTATTAAATCTATCAACAGTTCCTACAAGATATCCTGTGATTCTTCTGATTCTTTCAAATTTAATTCCATCGTCTCCATCTTTTCTTCCACAGTTTGGACATGTATCTTTTAAGATACCTGTGTATCCACATACTGGGTCTCTATCTACTGGATGGTTGATAGCTCCGTAACCAATTCCTTCTTCTTTCATACATCTTACGATTTTTTCGAAAGCTGTTAAGTTCTTAGTTGGATCTCCATCAAGTTCGATGTAACTAATATGTCCACCATTTGTTAAGTTATGATATGGTGCTTCGATCTTAATCTTATCGAATGCACTAATTTTATAATATACTGGAACGTGGAATGAGTTAGTATAGTAATCTCTATCTGTAACTCCTTTTATAATTCCGTATTTCTTTTTATCCATTCTTACAAATCTTCCTGATAATCCTTCAGCTGGTGTAGCGATTATTGAGAAGTTTAATTTATATTGTTTTGCTGCATCATCCATTCTTTGTCTCATGTGTCCGATGATTTCAAGTCCTAATTTTCTTGCTGCTTCATCTTCACCATGATGTTTACCTGTTAAGGCAACTAATGTTTCTGCAAGTCCAATGAATCCAATTGTTAAAGTACCATGTTTTAATACTTCAGCTAATTCATCTTCTGGATCTAGTTTATCCGAATCAATCCATACACCTTGTCCCATTAAGAAAGGTGAATTTTTAACTCTTCTCTTTCCTTGAACTTTTAATCTTTCAAGTAATTGATCTATAACTAAATCTATTTTCTTATCTAACATTTCATAGAATTTTGGAATATCACCTTTTGCTTCAATACCTAGTCTTGGTAAGTTGATTGAAGTAAAGCTTAAGTTTCCTCTTCCTGTTACTATTTCTCTTGTTGGATCATAAACGTTTGCCATAACTCTTGTTCTACATCCCATGTATGCGATTTCTGTATTATAATCACCTGGTTTATAGTATGGTAAGTTAAATGGTGCATCTATGAATGAGAAGTTAGGGAATAAACGTTTTGCACTTACACGACAAGCAAGTTTAAAGATATCATAGTTCTTGTCGCCTTTATTATAATTTATTCCGTCTTTAATTTTTAAAATTTGAATTGGGAAGATTGGAGTTTCTCCATTTCCTAATCCTGCTTCAGTAGCTAGTAATAAGTTAATCATTACAAGTCTACCTTCTGGAGTTGTATCAAGACCATAGTTGATTGAACTAAATGGAACTTGAGCTCCTGCTCTTGAGTGCATTGTATTTAAGTTATGGATTAATGCTTCCATAGCTTGATATGTTTCTCTATCAATTTCTTTTTCTGCATTTTTAATTGCAAATTTTTGAGCTTTAACTACTATATCTTTTCCTACCATTTTTTCAAGAAGTGGTAATTCTTCTTTTTGATAATCATTATATCCTTCAAGAACTGGTTCAAGATTTTTTTCTTCTTTAATCTTTGCCATCATTTCTCTTACTTCATCTTCACAATCATCTTTATCAGCAAGAACTTCTAATCCTTTGATTAAATTCTTTCTATATAATTTTGCATAAGATTTTTTAACTCCTTCAGCCATAGCATATTCGAAGTTTGGAATTGATTGTCCACCGTGTTGATCGTTTTGGTTAGATTGAATTGCTATACATGCAAGTGCTGCATATGATGAAATACTATTTGGTTCTCTTAAGAAACCTTCACCTGTACAGAATCCATCTTTAAATAATTTTATTAAATCAATTTGGCAACATGTTGTTGTTAATGCATAGAAGTCTAAGTCATGAATATGAATATCTCCTTCTGCATGTGCTTTAGCATGTTCTGGTTTTAATACTAATAATTGATAGAATTTTTTTGCTGATTCAGAACCATATTTAAGCATAGTTCCCATAGCTGTATCAGCATTTACGTTTGCATTTTCTCTCTTAACATCATTATCATTTGCATCTTGGAATGTGATGTCATAAAGAGTTTTCATTAGGTTACCACCCATTTCTCTTTGAGTTGTTCTTTCATTTCTATAAATGATATAACTCTTAGCTGTTTGAGCGTGACCTTCTTCTATTAAAATATATTCAACTGCATCTTGTACATTTTCAACAGTTGGTTCTTTACCTTCATATTTCTCATTTAAATAATTTACAACTTTTTCAGCTAGTTGTTCTGCTAGTTTACGATCGTCTCCACCAACTGATTGAGCTGCTTTAAAGATAGCTTCAACTATCTTTTCTTGGTCGAATTTTTGCTTTCTTCCGTCTCTCTTTACGATTTTCTTGATTTCTCCCATAATATACCATCCCTTGTATTTTATTTTTTCAAAATCACAACATCTTGTGTTTTGATTATGTTATAGCACCATATTTTTTTCTGTCAAACTTTTGTCAAAATCCGTTCTAAGGTGCATAAATAAGGCAAAAACTCCAATTTTTCATTTATTTCCATCTTTTCCAATCCTTTTATTTATGCAAGTTTCACGCGTTTTTTGTGAAAAAAAATTTTTTAAAAAAATTTATTGTTTTTTTCTTGCTTTTTTTGACTATTGCATAAATAAAGGGATTGCCCAAATCTGTAATTTTAAATACATTTTTTAACAATAATTTATGTTAAGACATTTGGTGTCTCACAATACATTTATGGAAATATATGTATTGTTTAGGAGTTTATGGTTGTAAATAAAAAAATATAATTTCCAATTCCATGAAACGCTTATAAATAAAGGGTTTCAAAGAATATAAGATTACTTCCTTTTAAAAACATGTATTTTTTCTAACCACAACATATAGTGTTTCGACATTTTAGTAACACAACTTTATAGTTTTAAAAATGGAAAATAAAAAGTACAAAATTTCATTTTTGTAACCGTCATCAATAAAGGGTTTGAAGGGCATTTCAATACTATATTTTAAAAAGTTTCCTTCATTATATATACATCTTATTTAATTGTGCTATTATATTTATAACTTAAAAAAACTATATATAGTTATGGAGGATATATGAAAAAGTATTTATTAATGTTATTACTAGCACTTACTACTACTATGCTATGTGCATGTACAAACGAACCAGTTACTGGTGAAGATCAAATTATTGAAGAAAAAGATGAAAGTGAATTAAACATTCCTTATCCAAATGAAATGCCTGGAGCAGACTATAGTAAAATTAAAGATGTAACTTTTGATACTACTAAAGCTGAATTAGATTATGATGAAATTATAGATCTATATGATGTTGCTTCTCGTATTAGTTTTATGTTTAATGTTTGCACACCACAAGTTGATTATGGAGATCAAGTTGAAGCTACAAATCCTTCTAATGGATTTGTAATGCCATATGCTAGATCTGTTGATTTTGAAAATTATGAAGTATTTCAAAAATATGTACAAAAATATTTTGCTGAAGAATTATCAATTGAATTTTTATCTAGTCCACAATTTATAAACTATGATAAATTACTTTATATATTAGAAGGTGCTAGAGGTACAAATATATTTGCTCTTGAACCTGATACATATAAAATTGTTAAAGAAGAAAACAAATATACAATTAAAGTTGCTACTCCTTTTGCTAATATGGATAACTATGATGGCAATATGGATAATGTAACAGTTGATCACTATGAATATAATAATTTTACTCTAGAATATATTGATGGTGCTTGGAAGTTTACATCATTCCCTGTTATTAGATAATAATAATTAAACATAAAATTTTTAAAATCAAAAAATCAAAACAA
>JAKSVV010000035.1 GCA_024407775.1 Clostridia bacterium | reverse complement strand
TTATTAGGACATTTTCCTATAATAATACTTAAGACATTATCACATAATAATCATATATGCATTTACTTATATATTATTTTATTGACTTAGATTATACCTTTATGATATAATAACCTAAAAATAAGTGTTAGCTTATATTTATCTAACATTAATTTCATGTAACTTATAAACATTTATTCATATTCTTTTGGGAGGAATATAATTATGCTTAATGCTAAAGAAGCTAGAAAGAAAACTGATCAGGGTGTTGAAGAAAAACTTAAACTTAAAAGAACTAATTCTTATTCAGTCATTGAGAATCTTATCATTGAAGCAGCTAATAATGGTGAAACAAAGATTGAATACGTAGAGTATTTCGATTATACCATGACTGAGTACATGGAGAGCTTAGGTTATAAAGTTGAGTACGCTAACAGCATTGCTACTATTAGTTGGTAACATGAATTTTATTGAGGAGTCAAATTAATTTGACTCCTTTTTTCTTTATAAGTTTCTTTATACTTTCTTTCTAAGTTTCTTTACAAGAAATTTTTAAATTTATATAATTAATAAAGATTAAAAAAATTTATTAATGGAGAACATAATTATATGAAAACAATATTTAAAAAACTAAAAGACTTATGGAATTACTTTTCAACATATGAAAAGATATGGTATATATCAATCCTAGTATTATCATTTGTCTTTGCATTTTTATTCCCAGAGGAAGATACCAATGGTATTAATGGTAAACTAATAATGCTTTTATACTTACTAGATATTATATTTAATATCACATGTGAGTTACTAATATCAAAACAAAGTAAGTGGAACTTTATAGTATCATTACTTGTTGAAGTAACAGAAATACTTACACTAGTACTATTATCATATAGATTTGCTACTATGGCTGTTACTATATTCTTCTGGATACCAATTGATATTATTAGTTTTATAAATTGGAACAAACATCCGGATAAAGAAGATGACTTATTAACTGAAGTTAGAAAGTTATCACCTAAACAAGAAATAATAGTTCTATCAGCTATCGTCATATGGACACTAGGCATAGGAACATTCCTAACAACATTAGATTTTGGTACAGAAATATTTCATGGTAACCAAACTTTTGAAATGATAGTATGCTACTTAGATGCATGTGTATCAGCTCTAGGCATAGCCAATGGATTATTTATATTACTTAGATATCGTGAACAATGGATCGTTTGGTATCTTAGTGCAATACTAGAATCAGTAATAAATATCTTATCAGGACAAATAGTTTTATTAGTACTAAAAGCAGGATATTTAACTAATACAACTTATGGTTACATTAAGTGGACTAAATACATAAAAGAACATAATAATAAGTCAAAAAAAGATGAAGTATTAGATATATAATATGAAAAATTAATACACAAATAATTTCCATAAATTTACAATAAATTATTGAGAAATAAGTCAAATTGTGATATAATTAAGAAGATAACTATATAAATTAGTCCTAATTTTAGGACACTACTCAAAGAATATATGAGGTATAAATATGAAATCTGAATTTCTTCAGCTTAACTACCGTCCAGGAAAAACAGTACTTTATCAGGGGCAGAAATCTCCTAATGCAATAGCCTATAAGAATGGCTACAACGTTGTAGATAACCTTCCAGCAAAGATAGACCTTATGGTTTATGACTTGGATGAAGACCTGGTTCTTTCAGAGGACATAACGGACTTAGTCCGCAAGATCCTTGGATGGGAAAGAATCACAAAGGTGCGTATAGAGCGCCTCCGGACATACCTTGAGAAACAGCAGTATATTTGTAAGAATCATATGATAACAAATATCAATGAGATTCTTATTGAAGCAGCTAATAAGGTAATTTAAGAAATAGCAGGATTTATCCTGCTTTTTTCTTTGCAAAAATTTCTTATATATACTTATTTACTATTTAATATATTTGTTAATATTTCCCAATTTAGTATAGACATATCTATGCTTTTTTGATATAATGGGTGCTAGTCAAATTTGTGATAAATATATTTATCATACTGATTGTTTTAAATAGTAAAGGAAATAGTAACGTATTGTAATGTATTGTATGATTTAACCTATAAGGTTAACGGAGGTAAAAAGCAAATGAGCAAGAATTATGATCATACGCTAGAGTATGTGATATCAGACTTACCCACAAAGACAAAGGTAATCATTAAGATTGGTGACTTAACATACAAGAAGAGAGTTTATGAACTCTTTAATAACGAGGATAATAAAAATTTATTATCACTTTATGTTGAGTCATTCTACCGCACGCAGGATAATTGTTTAGTATGCATTATTAAGAGGAGATAAGCATGAGCAAATTATTTTTAAAATTTAGAAGTAACATTTTTAATAATGTTGATCATTATCGTAATACTTACATTGAGTATGAAAATGTGGAAGACAAAACTAAGATTAAGGCTATCTATGATGATAAGAAAGTTGAACTCCTAAGAAATGCTGAGTTTGTTGAAGACTTTGACAGGTACACTGTATACAAGATGAATGGATCAGCAAATTATGCTATTAAGGTCATTGATCATGATAAAGGTGAAGTAGTATTTAGTAAGACTGATGAAAGCAAAAAGAAAGTACGATTCTTTGAAGCATCAGGAATTGTTTATCTTTTGTTTAACAATACACTTGTTAACTTATCTGATAAAGCAGTGTTATCTCGCTTTGTTGAAAGTGTTGAAGTATTAGAAGGCTTTGCTCATGACATTCTTATATATAACACCAGTGAGAATACAACTATCATAGCAAATAATAGTCACTTCATAGCTGATTCTCTTATGGTAGAACCTGTAGCAATAGATGATATATATCGCGGAGTACTTATTGGTGAAAACATAGATGGCAATATCCTTTTTAGATATATGTCTGAAAAAGGAAACCTTATGCCAGGTCCTGCATTCATTGAAGAGTATAACACTTTTAGTGACTTTATCATTGCTAAGGGAACAAGAGAAGGTAAGAGTGGATTTACTATCATTGATCCATATAATGCAAACTATGCTGAGTATCCGGATTATGATATATTATTAGATCCAAGAGAAGATAAATGTTTTGCAGCAAATAGAAGTAATCCTAATAGATTTGATTACATTAATTTTGCAACAGGTGATGTATTAATTAAAGGAAAGAGAATCATCCAGCAGTTTACTTTCGTTGGTTCATTAGTAAAGTCTCGTGATATGGCAGTCATTGAAGAATTTGATGGCAGGATTAAATACTTATCAAGAGATGGAAAGCTATATGCTATGACAAAGAAGGATGAAGAAATCTTTAAGAACTCATCTAATAATTATGTAAAAGATGCTGATTGTGACATGAATTTCTACTCTGCAGGTGAAAACTATTTCATAACTAAAGCAAAAGAGAAAGATCTTCTTAGTGAGCCAAATTATTGGATTCCTTAAAGCTATAAAAAAACAATTTCATAAAAAGAAAAAGACAAGAACAATTTTGTTCTTGTCTTTTTTCATTATAAATAAATATCTTAAAAATAATAATAAAGGTATTAAAAAATTTTTTGTTGCAATTTTTCTATTTACAAATCAATGCTTTTCTTATATAATGGCATCACTAAAAGTTTGTGATAAATCAATTTATCTATCTATCACACTAAATGTTTTAAATAAAAATCATGTCACTTAGTGACAATAAAAGTTTTAAATAATTAGGTCATTAAAAAATTACAACTTCATATCTAAAAGTATTAAAGTATTAACAACTTAAAGTATTAACAACTTAACGTATTAATAACTTAACACATTGATGTTTTTTAGGAGATAAAAACTATGACAAAATTTGAACTTAAGTTTTTAGCTGATCATTCAGAACGAGTTGATAAGTGGAATAATATTTATAAGGTTAGCTGCGAAGATGAAGAAAAGTATCTTAGCCATATCTATGATGATGATGCAGTACTCATGTTTAAGGGTAAACTTCTTTTACTTGATTGTGCCGGAGAGTATGAACTCTATAAGGATGTTGGTACTAAGAACTACTATGTTATAGATACCATAAGATGTAAGGTTATCTTTAAGGGACTTGACTATGAAAGTGGTGAGTTCTATACCATAGGTAAAAATGTTTATGTAAGAGTAAATAAGTTCTTTGGTGATGTACTCTCAGGTGAATGCATTACAAAGTTCTTTACATCATATGATGTGTATCCAGAAATGATTGTTTTATACTTCCCTGATGTAATACAAATAATATCTGAACAAGGTAGTACTTTTGTAATGCCATGTATCGTAAATGCAGCAAACTTAAAATCATTTCATGGAAGCGTAGATACTGATGCTGGATTATTTGCAGGAGTCGAAGAAAATAAGAATCTTAAATTTAGATATGTAACAAAAAGAGGTTTTACATCAAACATTTCTTTTTCTTCTTGCTGCTTTGGTAAGTATAAACTCTTCACAAGAGATGATGATGGTGGTTTAATTATGATTGATCTTGAAGATGCGAATGAAATTAGATTACCAGAATATAAGCTTTGGGGAAGCTTCGAGTATAAGTCATTCTTTGCAGTTAAAGATGATGAGAAGGCAGATGATTCATCTCAGACAGTATACTTACTAAATGGTTACACAGGTGAAGTAAAACGTAAGTATAAGAGACTTATTTTTGACTTCGAGAAGCATGCTTATGGAACTAGAACATTGAACCTAGCTGTAGTCGAAGATAAAGATGGTAGGGTATTTTATGTTGATGAATCAGGTCATGAATTATATATGACTGAATCAGATGAAAAATCATACTTATATTCATCACGTAATATATTCAATGATCATCTTTTAAAACATGGCTGCGAGGATCGTTTTGAATACATTGAAATCTAATTATGATTAAAACTTTTTGATTATTTTATTATTTAAACATTTGAAAAAATGACAAGAGATTTTATCTCTTGTCATTTTTTATTTATAAAATGATTTATAATTATAAAAATAAGTATTGTTTTTTAATTCATATATAATAAAATATATCTATAAATATAAATAGGAGAAAAAATAATTATGAATACAAATAAAAATAATAATGTTAAAAATTTTTTTATTAAATCATTAACTACATTAACAGTATTAAGTTTAATGTTTGCATTATGTTCATGTAGTAAAAACATTGATGTTAGTGAAAGTATGTTAGAAGAAATATGGAGTGCTAATAGAACATCAAATGTTAAATCACTATCAGATGTATTAGTAGTAGATATTAACATTGATGATGAAAAAGAAGCTAAGTTATATGTTGATGATACTAATCATATTTATATAACTAATGAGTTCTACGAATATTCTTTTACTAATAGAAATATATCTTATTCTAAAAAAACAAATCTATTTGATACTATAGATTTTACTGATGGAATATATCTTGATGATACATATCTTGCTGTAGCACCAAATAGTGATGAAAAAATAATATCATCATTAGTAAATAATGATATCTATAAAATTAAAACAAGTATTATTAATGATGATGTTAATGTTATAAATGAATATACATATGATAGTAATAAAAAAATGTTACTAGAATTTAAAACAGATGTTAAAACAGATACTAGTGAAAGCACAAGATCATATGTATTTAATTATTTATCTAATGATGAATTAAATAGTAATAATAAATATAGTGACATTGTAAATTCACTAGAAGTATTTAAAAGTTATAATGAAGAATAAATATAATTAACCGATATAAAATATAAGAAAAAGATTTATAAATATAATTGAAAAAACAAAAATATATATAGGATGTGAAATATGAATATTGAAGCAATAGTCTTTTTAATAATCATAGGCATAATAGTTATATTAACAATAACAGATAAAAGTGATGTTAAGAATGAAGGAGTCATAGACTTTAAAACATCACATGATGTAAATGGAGATATTAAAAAACTAAAATCTAAAATTAAAGATGATGCAAAGAATGCAAGAGATACTAAAAGATTATTTATATCTTTAATAGTAATTATATCAGTAATATTAATAGGATTTATAGTAGTAGCATGTGATCTAATATTTAGAGATAACAATGTTAATAATAATATTAATAATGATACTAATATAGTAGATAAAGATAAAGAAGAAGATAAAAAGGATAAAGAAGAAAAAGATAAAGATAAACTAGATATCACATTAAATAAATTAGGTGAAGTAAGTGATTATATTAAAGAATCACAAGAAGCATCACCTTGTGATATGGTAGCTATAGAAAAAGATATTAACTATCATAAACAGGAAATACTAGATGGTATATTAGAAATATATCTAGTAAAAGATAATAAGTATACAAAACTAGAAAACCCAGATACTATTACTAACTTATTAGAAGATTATTTCAGATCTAAATCTTATAAGAAACTATTCACTATAAATGGTGATGGAGTATTAATTAGATATATATATATTTGTGATTAAAAAATCTTAAGAAATCTTAAGAAAAAATATAAAAATAATATAGAAATTATTGAAAAATATTATTAAAACCCTGCAAAATGCAGGGTTTTAATAATTTAAGAAAAAATTAAGAAAACTATTGAATTTTGTTAAAATTGTGCTATATTATTAAGTGATGTTAAAAGACATCAAAAAAAATATTAGATTAATGAAGGAGAACAAAAACATGAAAAAATTATTTATGTTAAGTTTAGCTCTAATGATGGGATTATCATTCGTAGCTTGCACAAAAGAAGAAGTTAAAGAAGACGTTTACGCTGAAGAAGAAGTAGTTGAAGAAGAAGTAGCTGAAGAAGAAGTTGCTGAAGAAGAAGCAGTTGAAGAAGTAGCTGAAGAAGAAGTTGCTAAATAATTAAAGAATTCAATTATTTAAAATAACAAAAAACTTATGCATTGCATAAGTTTTTTTTATTGCATTTTTTTTGGTCAGAAATAATAGAAATGCTAGTAAATAAGATATATAAGGGGTTATGAATAATTTGAAAAATTGTTCATTTTTTTAGTGAATTTTTCTATTAAAATAATTGACAAAAAATGCCATTTTGTGATATAATCGCTCTATTACTCTGTCACTATTAGAGTGATACTAAACTAATTTAATATGTTAATTTAAAGGAGGAAGTATATTTAAAACTGAATATTGAGAATCGTTAAACATTTATTTAATGATTATTAGGTAACGTATTAACAAGGCGAAAGCCTGCACCAAATTAAGAGGTCATTAAATGAAAAGAAAATTTGGAAGATTTACAAGACAAGCATTAGCTGGTGTCTGCGCACTCTCAATGATGATGAGTAATTTTACCTTTGCTTACGCACAGGAAGATTATACCGCGCCAGCTGAAGAGGTCGTTGTAGAACAAACGGTAGAAATACCTGATGAAATTATCTTTGAAACTTTTTCAGATGATTGCTGCTGTGATGATTGCTGCGAACATGAACATGAAGATGAACATGTAGAAGAAGCAACCGAACAGGTAATAGCTCAGGAAGAAGTTGAAGAAACAGCTGTACCAGTAGCTGAAGAAGTGCCTGAAGAAACACCAGTTGAAAAACCGGTTCTTAGTTTAAAGTCATCTTCAAAGTTAACTTTAGCTGGTGCATATGCTGCTAAACCAAATTCTTGTCCGGATTGTGGATCAAAGTTAACTACAGTAAATGAAACATATCCAACATGTACTGCAGATGGACATACAGAGTATAAGTATTGCCCAAAATGTGGTTATACATCTAATTATGATATTAAACCTGCTGGACATAAGTGGAATAATGGAACTATTACAACATATGCTACATGTTTAGAACCTGGTGTAAGGACATATGAATGTGTTAGATATGGATGTAATGAAACAAAAACAGAACCTATTCAAGCTACAGGACATGATTTTAGAAAACAAAATAGTAAATCTAAGTCTGCAACATGTGGTGAAGATGGTTATGATTATTATTACTGTACACATTATCCATGTACTGAGACAAAAACAGTACCAGTTCCAGCAACAGGCAATCATAGATATCTTAAATCCGATATAACAGTTGTTGAACCAACATGTACTGAACAAGGTTACACAAGTTATAAGTGTAGATCTTGCGGAAATGTAGATAAACGTAATTTAATTGATCCAATAGGTCATGCTTGGGATAAAGGAATTGTTAAAACTCCAGCTACATATGCTGCTGATGGAGAAATGCTTTACACATGTACAAGACAAGGTTGCAGCGAAACAAAAACTGAACCTATTCCTAAACTTGCATGTGAAAATCATAATTATGCAGTTGATGCAAGTAAGTCGAAGGCAGCAACATGTCAGGAAGATGGAGTAGAAGTTAAAGTATGTTCAAATTGTGGAGATATAGTAACAACAAATCTTCCTAAGGTTAATCATAATTTTACAAATCTTGTAGGAAGAGTTGAACCTTGGTGTGAAAGAGAAGGTTACAAACTTTATAAGTGCGAGTGGTGTAGTCAAACAGAACGTAGAGATACCGTTTCACCAACAGGTCATAAACCAGAAGACGTAGTTGAAGTACCAGCAACATGTACAGAAGATGGACATAAAGCAGGAACTAAATGTTCTGATTGTGAAAAAATCTTGTCTGGATGCGAAGAAATTAAAGCACTTGGACATGACTTTGAAAACGGAACAATAGTTGATGAAGTTCCAGCAAAGTGTTTTGAAGAAGGTTATGTTGTTAAAAAATGTTCACGTTGTGAAGAAACAAATACAACTAAACTTGAACCAATTGGACATCATCAAGAAGTAGTTGATAAAAGAGTTGAACCTACATGTTATAAAACAGGTTTAACAGAAGGAAAACATTGTTCTGTATGTAATGCAATATTAGTACCTCAGGAAATAATTCCAGAAGCTGAACATGATTACGTTTTTAAAGCAATGTTTAGTCCTACTAGAAAAGATGAAAATGTTCATACACTTCATGGATATAACAACTGTAAGAATTGCCCTGAGTGGATTCAAGCATCTGTTGATGAACCACATGACTTTAAGTTAGTTGATACTATCGAAGCAACTTGCAAAGATTATGCTACAGAAGTTTATAGATGCAGCGTTTGTGATTACGAAAAGAAAGTAGTTGTAGGAAATGAATATTCTGATCATGTATTAAGTGACACAGATTATTTTATTGCTATTTATCCAACATGTACTAGTGAAGGTTATGCTTCTTATAAGTGTGAGATATGTAATGAGTACATTAATGTTACTCTTGATAAATTAGAGCATGAACTTATAGATGTACCAGCAAAAGAAGCAACATGTACTGAAGCAGGTTATAATGCATATAAGAAATGTGAAAATTGTTCTTACACTGAAGGATATGAAGAAATACCAGCTTGTCATGATATGACTAAACTTCTTAAAACTGAGTACAACGAGCTAAATCCTGGTACACATGAAAAAGTAGAAGTTTATGGATGTCAGAATTGTGATGATTATGGCGAGCCATTAAAAGTAACAACTACTGAAAATTGCAAATTACATGTAGTAACATCTAGATATGAAAATCTTAACAGCATGGCTCATAGACGTTATTGGAAACAAGTTTGTGATGATTGCGGTTATGAATCATATGAGGATCACATTGATGTAGCACATGAATTAGAACATCATGTAGCAAAAGAACCAACATGTACTGAAAACGGATGGGAAGCATATGATACATGTAAATATTGTGATTATACTACTTATAAAGAAATTCCAGCAACAGGTCATGATTGGTCAGATGTAAGAGAAAGAAAAGCAACATGTAAAGAAGATGGACATTCAGCTTATAAGAGATGCTTAAAGTGTGAGGCTAAAGAAGGCTACGAATTTTATAAGGCAACAGGTCACAATTACTCACAAGAAATTGTTGTTGTTACAGAACCAACATGTACAACAAATGGTGTGAGAGGAAGAGTATGTTCAAAATGTGGTTGGGTAATTGATGCTGATGTTTTGAGTAAAAAAGGACATGACTTTAGCATAGATGTGCCAGAACAAAAAGCAACATGTACAGAAGATGGACATTCAGCATACAAGAAGTGCTCAAGGTGTGAAGAAACAAAAGATTACGAAGTAATCAAAGCAACAGGTCATGATATGACAAAGGTTCTTTGTGAAGATTATAAAAAAGATCCTAATCACCCAACTCATGAACATTATAGAGAGTATGGATGTCAGAATTGTAATGATTATGGTCGATCTCTTCCTGATAGAGAAACCGAAGATTGTATACCAAAATGTGTTGGAACAACTTATGACAAATTAGATGATACAAAACATGTAACTATTAAGAACTATGAATGTGAATTATGTCATGGTAAACTTGATCAGGAAAAAACTGAAGAAGAACATTATTTACAATTTTTTGAGCATATAGACGCTACTTGTGAAGAAGAAGGTTATGATCGTTATATGTGTACAAAGTGTTTGGATTTTGTAACAAAAAATATTGTTGCTCCACTTGGACATGACTTTGAAAACGGAACAGAAGTTGCAGGTACAAGAGTTGATCCAACATGTACAGAAGATGGTTCATGTTTAGTTAAGTGTGCAAACTGTGAAGAAACAGAAACACGTACAATTGCTAAACTTGAACATGACTTAATACCTCATGCAGCACAGGCTCCAACATGTACAGAAATCGGATGGAACGCATACGATACATGTTCGCGTTGTGATTATAGTACATATGTAGAAATCGAACCAACAGGTCATGATTTTGAAAATGGTACAGAAATCGAAAGAGTAAATCCAACATGTACAGAAGATGGTTACTATGTAATGAAGTGTGCTAATTGTTCAAAAACAGATACAATTGTTCTTAAAGCAACAGGTGAGCATGTTTATGATGATTGGTATGTAGCTAATGAAGCAACATGTCAGCATACTGGTCTTCAGAGAAGAGATTGCAAAAATTGTAGTCACTACGAAGTAGAAGTAATTCCTAAGGAAAAGAATCATAAGTATGTAATGCAAGAAAGAATTGCTCCAACATGTACAGAAGAAGGTTATGATTTAGCTTTATGTAAGTGGTGTAATAAGGAAAGACATCAGCACAAAGTTAATCCACTTGGACATGACTTAATATCTCATGCAGCACAGGCTCCAACTTGTACAGAAATCGGATGGGAAGCATACGATACATGTTCACGTTGTGATTACAGTACATATGTAGAAATCGAACCAACAGGTCATGATTTTGAAAATGGTACAGAAGTTAAGCGAGTAGAGCCAACATGTACAAAAGATGGTTACTATGTAATTAAGTGTGCAAATTGTAATGAAACAGAAACATATACACTTAATAAGCTTGGTCATAAATATGGCGAGTGGTATACATCAAAAGAACCAACATGTACAGAACTTGGTTACGAAAGACATGATTGTAAGAACGAAGGTTGTAACTCATACCAGTCACGTGCAATTAATAAGCTCGGTCATAACTTAATTGATGTTCCTAAGAAAGATTCAACATGTACTGAGGATGGTTACGAAGCATACAAGAAGTGTACACGTTGTGAATACACTGAAGGTTATGAAGTAATTCCTGCAAAGGGACATGACTTTGAAAATGGTACAGAAATTAAACGAGTAGAACCAACATGTACAAAAGATGGTTACTATGTAATGCAGTGTTCACGTTGCAATGCAACAGAAACATATACACTTAATAAGCTTGGTCATAAATATGGCGAGTGGTATACATCAAAAGAACCAACATGTACAGAACTTGGTTACGAAAGAAGAGATTGCCAGAACGAAGGTTGTCATTCTTACCAGTCACATGCACTTAATGAACTTGGTCATAAATTGATTGATGTTCCTAAGAAAGATTCAACATGTCTAGAAGATGGTTACGAAGCATACAAGAAGTGTACACGTTGTGAATACACCGAAGGTTATGAAGTAATCAAAGCTAAGGGTCATGACTTTACAGTTCATGTTAAGGGATCTGATACTTACGAAAGTAAGGATAAGGCATCTCATACACATTACTGGACAAACAAATGTTCACGTTGTGAAGAAACAGAAATCGAACAGGAAGTATTAAAGCATAACTTCGTAATGGTTGATGATAAGAAACCAACATGTGAAGAAAAAGGTTATACAACTTACAAGTGTAAGGAATGTAACTACAAGTATACTGCTGAAGTATCAGCTCTTGGTCATTCATATGGTAACTTAACAAAAGAAATTGTTAAAGCTCCTACAACTGAAAGCGAAGGCAGATACGAAGAAGTTAAATATTGTGAACGTTGTAATGACAGATATGTTATTAATAGCGGCATAATTCCAAAGCTTGAAAAAGAAGAACCAGCTCCACTTCCTGCAGCACCTGTTAAGACTGATAAGAAACCAGTTGAAACTAAGGTTACTGAAACTGAAGAAATAGTAAGTGATGTAACTGAAGAAACAGTAACTGAAGAAACAGTAACTGAAGAAATAGCTGAAGAAGTAGTACCTGAAGCAGCACCTGAAATTACACAAGAAGAGGAAACTCCAGAAGCAACTAAGGCAGCAGAAGAAGAACCAGAAGCAGAAGCAGAAACAGAAACAGAAGAAACAAACGCTTTCTGCTGGTGGTTATTACTTATACTTATTGTACTTATTATTGCAACTGGCATTCTAATTTATGCAAGACGCAAAAATAATGCAAGACGTTAATTAATTAACATATTAAAATATAATTAGTTTAGAGAGGAGATACATTTATGTATCTCCTCTTTTTTTATAATTATATTTATATTTACAAACACATTTCTATTCTTTATAATTATTATAGTAAAAAGAAATACATTAAGAATTATAATTAAAAATTAAAACTAACACAAAGGATAATAACTATGTTTGAAAAAGAAGCATTACAATTTGCTAGAGATAATGGTTATACAAGTATTAAATGTTTATACATGTCATATGGTGATTATGAAGTTTATAAAATAATTAATCATGATGAAATATCTAATACTGATAATGAAGTTAATGCAAAATTTATCTTAGCAAAAAATAATGAAATAAGATTTACAAAACTAATAGAATATTTAAATATAATATCTTATAACTTAGATAACTTTAATTACACAAAAGAACCTAATGATCCATATTATTTATTTGAATCATATGGTGATGAATTAAAGATAGGTGAAAGAATAATAGTATCATTATCAGGAGATATTGATTACTATAAAATTGATGATAACCAATCACAATTTATTCATGACACATATCATAGTGATGAAGTAATAGATAAATTAAAAAATATATTACTATCTCATGAGAACTTTAAAAATGAAATGGATAATGTTAAAGTACTTAATGAAGAATTTAATAATCTAAAAGCATGGGATGAAAAAGTAATACTAGATGATTTAAAATTTATAGTACACTCACCAACTAAACATAGTGATGATGAACTATTAAGTTTTAAAGATAAAAAAGAAATACAAAATAATTTATTGCTAGAAAATGAATATATAAATTTATCTAATGATATTAGACAAGTAATAGATGATATTAAAAATAATAATAGTAATAATGAAAATAATTAATAACTGGAGGATAATAAAAATGGATGAACAATTTCTTCTTAATAGTTTATTCGCATATAAAGAAGAATCAATGTGGCTTAAAGGTGTTAATACATTAGCTATCACAAAAGATAAAAAAGTATGTTACTCACAAGGTAATGAAATATGGGATAAAGAAAAAGAACTAACAGATGAAGAATATGAAGAAGTATTAAGTATAGTTAGTGAATATAAAGAACAATTAAAAGATCTTCCTGAAGAATTAGATGATGGTGAATATATAATTATGGATGGATCAAGTTATGAAATATATGCTTATGGTAGAAAATATATTACTGATCTTGCAGCTATTAATTATGAACATGAAGAATCTAAAACTATAACAGATGAAGATAAAGAAATAGATAAACATAGAAAAGCACAAAAACTTCTTAATGAAATGCTAACAAGAATAGAACATGAAATTGGTTTTAAATTTGAAAGAGAAAATAAAGAAGATTAATTTTTAAAAAATAAAAATTATAATTATAAAATAAAAATGACTTCATAG
>JAKSVV010000034.1 GCA_024407775.1 Clostridia bacterium | reverse complement strand
GAAGTATTAGCTTAGTAACTAATAAAGTAAATAATGTTTTTTATATAAGAGGCCGCAAGGCCTCTTTTTTAGTGCCTTTTAGAGAATTATAAAAAGATAAAAAAATATAATAATTTTTATAAAATATCATTGACATATATTGGTAATTGTTATATAATCGGCATTACAAATAGTTGAGATGCTTTCATCTCACTCATATTACTGCTCGAGAATCATCGACTATCGTATCCAACATACAGCGGATTATAGATCCAAAAAAAACACAGAGAAGAAAATAAGTTTCTTATGACACCTTACTCGATACGATGATTACTCTTCATCGTTACCATTGGCCCTCTATGCGCGCTAGACCCCAATAAAAGTCGTCTGATCAACGACCGGTAACGATGAAATGAGCAGCTCATTATAGAGCCTTGAATCTCTCTGCAAATGACGAAGTTATAGCAAAGCTAAATTTACGTCTCCCTACTTGCATTTGATTTCCAAGGACAACTTGGAGCACTAAGTTAACTAGTGCTCCAATTTTTTTGCGTAAATTTATGATATATATATTCATAAAACATTCATTATTATTGACTTATAAGCACTTTTGGAATATAATACCAATTGATAAATTTGATGTTTAATACATCACTATATAAAACTAAATAACGAAAATAACATAACAAATTAATATTTAAATCTAGTAACTAAAAACGACTAACTAATTAAAGGAGATTTTAATATGGTTAATGTAAGGATTTTTCAGGGAAATCAGATAGGAGGATGCGTTGTAGTTGTTGAAACTAAGTATCAAGACTCTATTCATAGAATTATGATAGACTATGGTTCATCTCTTCCTGGTCACGAGAGTGATGATTTCGTATTCCCTTGGGATGAAGAGAAAATTGATGGAGTATTTTTCACTCATAATCATGGAGATCACATGGGAAGAATTATGGAGATTCCTAGCGATATCCCTCTTTATATGGGTGAGATTTCAAGACGAGTTATGAAGACTATGTATTCATATCTTTCAAAAATTAGAGGTGAGGAAGCCAAGGAAAATAAAAAGGTTTATGACCTTCTTTCATCAGACGCGGTTCATACATTTTATGAATATAACCCTGGTGAATTTGAAAGCGTAGAGATACCTGGCTTTAAGATTGAACCATACAGGGTTTGCCACAGTGCATATGATTCATATATGTATCTTATCGAAGCTTATGATGATGACGAAGGAAAGAAAGTAATTCTTCATACAGGAGATTATCGTGGTCACGGAAGAGTTGCAGAAAATATGATTCCAGCGATAAGAGAAAAGATTCATGCTGATGGAAGAGAAGTTAATTATCTCATAACAGAAGGAACTATGATGAGCCGAATGGATGAAAAAGTTTTAACTGAAGATGATATGATGGCTGAAGCTGCATCTTACCTTAAGGAACATAGATATGCTTTTGTAGTATGTGGATCAACTAATCTTGATTCAATTGCTTCATTTTATAATGCAGCACAGATGGCAAGTGAAACTGGTGAGAGATATGTTTATACTTATAACAGGTATATGGCATCACAGCTTAAAGTATTTTCTGAGACAGCTGGAACTAGTGATGAACGCTACAATTTCAAACATGTATATACAATGGATTTATATAAAGATCTAAAAAGTAAGCAGTGGACAAATTCTATGACACAGAAAAAACTCATGGAAATCACAGGCTTCTTAGCTTTTATAAAACCAGAAGAAAGATGTGAGAAATTTATTCAGCCATTCATCGATGACTACCTCCTCGGAAGAACAAAGGATAAACCAGTTATCATTTATTCAATGTGGGATGGCTATCTTAGGGATGATTATGCCAATACTGCAAGAATTCCTGAGTGGATTTCATTCTTTAAAAAGATGGAAGATGAAGGAGTTGAAGTTAAACATCTTCATACATCAGGTCATGCAGTGCCATCATTTATTGCAAAAGTAATAAATGAAGTAAACCCTACAGATGCGATAATTCCTATTCATACAGAACATGCTGATATGTTTAAGAACTTAGATATATCAAATGATCTAAAAGAAAAAATTCGTTATTAAATTTTTAAGAACCTAAATAATTATATTTAGGTTCTTTTTTTATTTCAAATATATCAAACAATACGTTTTCAAATAAATTATTGTTTTCTAATTTTTTTATGGTACACTATAATTACGATAAGTATTAATAGAAAGGAGAGTATGATGGCAGATATAATTAACTTTCACGATGCAAAAAAAGAAACCACACGTGATAAAGTAAATTTTTTAAATGACATATTAGTTAATGAACACAAAAGTATACTTCGTCATGTTAATGAAATGTTAATGTTTGAAAAAACAAAATTAATTGATAAAAGCACCAAAGAAAATTATGTTATAGAAATATCTGGTGGTACTCTTTTTTCATGTAATATTGTTGCAGCAAAAAATAAATCAAATTATCAAATTACTTTGATTGATTATGAAAAATTAAAATATGGAACAGAAACTATATTCACTTTAAATAGAGAAAAAGGTACGTCATATGAAGTTACTAAAAAAAGAAAAAGAGTAATTAACAATGGAAAGTTTATTGAATATAAATATACAAAAGGTAATTATTCTAATGATGGAAAATTAATAGCTAGAATAACATATATAAGAGATGAAAAAAATACAATCTTATTCCAAGAAAATGTTCTTAGTGAAGACAAAAGATTAGTTAATGTTTATGGATATGATGATAAATTAAATTTAACATCAATGCTTCGTGGACTTAAAAAAGAAAATGGATATATTTTCTTTGATGGATATCTAGATAATTTAAGAGTGCCAGAAGATAAAGCATTGTTTAGTGTTAGTTTAAAAAATGTTATAACAAGAAAAATTAAATATGTAGTAAGACCTGCAAGAACTAATAAATTAGAAGTTATTACTCCTAATGATTTAGACTTATTAAATAACAAAGGTAAAGTAATAGAAGCAATTAAAGAGATACCAAAACTTTCTGATCATTATAAAGAAGCTTATGAAAATTTTGATGGATTAAAAAAATATCTTAATGAATTTGATGAAGAAGTTTTAATTATAAGACAAAAAGATGGTAACCTTTATACATTTACAAAAAAGAATGCACCTATATTTGATGTGCAAGCAGAAAAGTATAAATGTTTCTATGAAAATGATTTCTTAAATCCAAATAATATTGTAACAGAAGTTGAATGTTTAACATATCCACTAGTTCCAATTGATGAATTAGTTATAACAAAAATGGATGTGGAAACAAATATAATATTAAGAAGATCAACAGAAGTTTATGAAGATGATTTCTTATTATTAAAAAGAATTAAAGATGATATAGATGGATATGGTGATGAATCATCAGTTATTCAAAAGTCAGAATATTGTCTTGAAACTAATGATAGTTATAAGAAACAAATTTTTGATAAAAAAGTAGTACCTTATGGATCATATGATGAATATACATACATATGTAATCCAGAAGATGATAAAGTTGGATTTAAATTTGTAACAAGAGAATATTTTGATGACTCAATAAGAGAAGTATTTGCATTTGGTAAGATAAGAAGTAATAATACATTTAAAAGTATTAACAGTATCTTTGCTAGAAAAAATTCTTTATTCGATGCATTAATTCTTAAATCTGAAGATAGCGAAAACATGCTTCCAGATAGAGTTTTAATGGACTTTGGAAAGGTTGCTACAAGTGATGTACAACTAAGAGGAATGGAATACTTTGATTATCAAGCTGATCAAAATGATCCTGATACATTAATATATGTTGATGCAAATCGTCTAACAAAATTCTTAGATGACTTTGATGAAGTTGAAAATAGAATGCTTAAAAAATATAAAGACTTTAATAAAAAAGAAAAAAGTTTTATTAGTGAAGCGTTAAAAAATGATTTAATAAAAGAAATAAAAAAGGCAACAAGAAAAAATAGATAACAAAAGGACAATTATAATGAGTAAAAAAATATTATTTTATTTGATACTATTAGTTGTATATGAACTAATAGGAACATTTTTCTCATTTAAATTAATGCCGGGTGAGAAGGCTGGACTTATAGTAATGCTAGTATGTTTCCTTGCATTGTGGCTAGGAACAATCTGGCTTTTAGAGAAAGATAATTATCTTGTGAAGACAAGTAAAAAAGCAAAAGCTATGTTTAATTATTTTGATGTTGATGCAGTAAAAGAATTATTAAATTCTAAAAAAACAAAAGGTGATAGATTTGAATTATTCCAATCAAATGATACAAATCAAAAAGTAACAGTATTAACTATTAAAATAATAAATAATGATGTATTAAAAAAATGTAGCGATGAAAAAAGATTAAAAGCATTAAGCAAACTTTTAGAAATAGTAGAAATAAATTGCGAAAAAAGATTCGGTATAATTTATAATTTATTTGATGATAAAATAACATGTTTATTTAATACAATTTATATGATTGATGATTCGGAATTCGAAGCAATAAAAGCAGCTCTTAATATCTCAATTGATCTTATGAGTGAAAAACATGAAAATAAATATCTAGAAGAATTAGAATTGAGCTTTAGTGTTTGTGATGAAGATATGGATTTCTTTATCAGAGATCAAAGAGTAATAGTAAACGGAAATTTTGAATTATCAAATGAACTTGTAAATTTAGTTGGACTTGATGAAGTATTTATACCAGAGAGAATTTATAATAAGTACTCTGATTATTTAGATACTGATTATATGGGTAAATTTTATTTTAATTCTGGTGACGTAAAAGTTTATAAGGTAATAAAAGTTGTTAATAATGAAGAAATTCAAACTAACACTTATAATAAATCGAAAGTAGCTATAAAAAATAATAAGAAATTTAAAAAGTATATAGCAGAACGTGAAAGAGAAAAAATTAAGGGGTAATAATTAAAAATAAAAATAATTTTAATTATAAAAAATGTATATTAAGAACTTATTCTAAATTATGAAAATCACAAGAAAGATAAAGTATTGATTAACAAAATACACAAATTAATATTTTTGTAATAATTAATTAATATAACTTAATAAAAACGTAGGTTTTTATTAATTGCATTTAGGCTTAATCGTGATATCATATAATTAAGGAATAAGAACATGGAGGTAAGTGAATGAAAAATAAGGTATTGACATTCTTAATGGTAATAGGAATGGTAGGATTACTAGTTGGTTGTAGTAAATTTACAAAAGCTACAGTTAAAGGACAATATGCTCAAACTGAAATTGAAGAAATAGATAATGTTTATAAAACAAACAAAGGAAAAGATATTTTAGATTTTAGCGTATTAGGAACTAAATTAGAAGATAATGAAAAAACAAAATTTATTAATGAAGCTATTGAAAAAGAAATCGAATATGATAAAGAATTCTATGATGGTGAATATAAAGAAAAATGTCTAGAAAATCTTCAATACATGGCATCAGATGATATAGTATTTGAAGCACAACTTGAAACTGACATTGAATATAATAAAGATGATATAGTTTCAGTAATGTATACAAGATATGATTATTGCGGTGGACCTCATGGTCATACATATTATTATGCTGACAACTTTGATGTTGCAGAACAAAAAGCTATAACTTTCTATGATGTTTTTGAAAAAGGTAAAGAAGATATAATTAAAAAAGCAATTGTAAAAGAAGTCGAAAGATTAGATAAAGAATATCATAATCAAATAGGATTATTTGATAAGTATGAAGATTATATACCATCAATATTTGATGATCAACATTTCTATTTTGGAGATGATAAAATAATTTTCATATTTGATACAGATATTATTGCACCATATGCAGCAGGACCATTCTTTATAGAAATTCCAGTTAAGGAATTGAAAGACGTAATTATATTTAGAAAATAATTCATTCATAATATAGATCAATTAATGAATGACAGTAACCAGAAAAGCATCCTTGAAACAGCAGGTTGCTTTTTTGGTTAGAGAATATATAAATGAAAGAAGGAGAAAATATGAATAGAAGAATATTTAGTTTTATTACTATGATAGTTTTATCATTAGTTTTAGTTGGATGTGGAGCAATTAAAAATGTAAATAATTCAACATATGCTGTTTTTAATTATGTAGACAAAGAAGTAGAAGGCTCTTATGATTTTGAAACTTGTGTTTATGCTGAAGAAATGAAAGATGAAGAAGGAACTACAAGAGTAAATTTCTATTGTGATATTGATAGAATTAAAAATCCATCTGATGAAGTTAAATTTGTAAATAAAGAAATTGATGCTGCATTAAATGCTGCATATGATTTAGGTATTACAACAATGAAAGATGATTGCACTGAATTAGCTAAGAATAATGATTATTTTAAAGATATGGCTTATGGATCAGAAATACAAAATAATGTTTTATATAATAGTAAAGACATTTTAACTATTGAATTTAATGCATATGAATATTGGGGTGGAGCTCATGGAACAAATGCAGTTTATGCATTAATGTTTGATATCCCTAATCAAAAACAAATAATGTTTAGCGATGTATTTAATGAAGATAAACTTGATATTCTTCAAGAAATAATTGGTGCAAAATTAATAGAATTAAATGACGCTGGTGAAGTAGATTTATTTAATGATTATTATGATAGCATTGATGCAGTATTTAATGAAAATGCATATAATTTTTATTTAACTAAAGATGGTGTTTCATTTATTTTTAATCAATATTTAGTAGCACCTTATGCTTCAGGTATATTTACTGTTGATATCGATTTTGATGAACTTGAAGGAATAGTTAAATTCGATTTATCTAGATTACAATAAAAAATATAAATAAAAAAGTTACTACGAGAGTAGTAACTTTTTTTAGAATATATCAATAGAGTTTTTTATAATTAGTCGTTAAAGTGGAATACAATAATATCTCCATCTTCAACAACATAAGTTTTTCCTTCCATTCTTACAAGACCTTTTTCTTTACATGCTGTATAAGATCCTAGATTAATTAAGTCATCATATTTAACAACTTCGGCTCTAATGAATCCTTTTTCAAAGTCTGTATGAATTTTTCCTGCAGCTTTAGGAGCAATAGTACCTTTTTTAATTGTCCAAGCTCTAACTTCTTTTTCACCAGCTGTTAGGAAACTCATTAGGTCAAGCAAATCATAACTTGCACTGATTAAATTATCAAGACCTGATTTTTTAATACCAAGGTCAGCTAAGAATTCTTGTTTTTCTTCTGGACTCATACCCACTAATTCTTCTTCGATTTTAGCAGATATAACGAATACTTTAGAATTTTCTTTAGCAGCAAGTTCTCTTAATTTTTTGACTTCTTCGTTAGATTCACCTTCATCCATAAGTTCACTATCTAAAACGTTAGCAGCATAGATTACTGGTTTATCTGATAATAAATTCATTTCATCAATTAAAGCTTGTTCGTCTTCATCAAGTTCCATAGATCTTAATGAGTTACCAGCTTCTAAGTGTTTCATTACTCTATCTAAGAAATCAACTTGCCATACAAGTTTTTTATCATTCTTAGATTCTTTAGATACTTTTTGATATCTTTTTTCAACAATTTCCATATCACTGAAAATTAATTCAAGGTTAATTGTTTCAACGTCACGAAGTGCATCAATTGAACCATCAACGTGAGTAACATTTTCATCTTTGAAACATCTTACTACGTGAACAATAGCATCAACTTCACGAATGTGACTTAAAAATTTATTCCCTAAACCTTCACCTTTACTAGCACCTTTAACAAGACCTGCGATATCAACGAATTCGATAATAGCTGGTACTTTACTTTTAGCGCTATATAAAGCTTCTAATTTATCTAATCTTTCATCTGGAACTGTAACAATACCTACGTTAGGATCAATAGTACAGAAAGGGTAGTTAGCAGCTTCTGCATTTGATGTGTTTGTTAAACAGTTAAATAATGTTGATTTACCTACGTTTGGTAAACCTACTATACCTAATTTCATAATATATAATCTCCTTTTTTGATTAATTCAACATATAAAAATATATCATATTTACGTTATTTGTCAATAATTTAGAGACTATAAAAATAGTAATATATTTATTGAAAAATATAAATAATTCTTTATAATTTAAAAAGAAGTATTTATTAAGTATTATTTATTAAATATTTAAAAAAATAATGAACAGGTGATTATATGAGAATTACGGATGTAAATAGCGTAGAAGCTGATAAAATTAGAAAATCACAAAATATTAAACCAGAAAAATCATTTGCTTTTACACTTCAAAGTCATATAGAAGAAAATGAACTTGAAGAACAATTAAAAGTAATGGTTAATGATATTAATGAACAAGGTAAAATTTTATCAGACCATATGGACTTTAAAGATTTTAAAAAGTATAAAGAAATGATAAAAGAATTTATCGAAGAAGTAACTAGTACATCACATAAATTTTCTAGAGAAGAATTTCTTGATAGAAGAGGAAGACATAAAATTTATGGAATGATTAGACTTGTTAATAAAGACGTTGATGACATTGCACAAGAAATGTTAAAGAACGAAAAAAATAGTATGACTATTTTAGAAAAGATTGATGAGATTAGAGGATTACTTCTTGATATCTTAACTTAAAAAATATTAATGGAGATTTTATGAAGAGTATCTCAATAGATTTAGATTACATTAGATATTTTGATATGGTTGAAGATGAAATCATAGATGATTTATATACACTTCAAAGTGTTGGTGTTTCAACACTAGTTATTCCATATGAAATATATTTAAACAAAGAACTAGATGGTTTTAAAAACAAAATTTTAAAATGTTTATCTAGAGTAAAATTTAATATTATATTTAGAGCACAATCTATTAGAAATTATTATACTAATTATACAAATGATAAAGACCTTGATGAATCGATTACAGTTCATAGACAATTTATTTATCAATTAGCAGAAGACTTAACTAATAAAAATGTAGCTAATAAATTTAGTGTAATTTTTACAGGTAGCAAAGTAGTAGGAAATGATATAGGCATATTTTATGAAAAGATGGTTTATTTCTTTAATGAACTTTGCGAAGGCGTTAGTAAACTTGATGTTGATATCTTACTTGAAACAACTGAAATAGATTATAGAATGGGAAGACTTATCGGTAACCTATGGAAAGATATTAGATATATAATTGAAAGAGTAGGAAAAGATAACTTCGGTATTAGCTGGAACATGAAAGCATCAAGAGTTAATAGCAGAGAATATGATGATGCTTTAATTCCTGATAAAGATATATTAGATAGAATTAAATTTGCTATTTTAACAAATCAAAATACATTTACTAATGGAGTAAAACAATTCAATGTTGAAATGCAATATGAAGAAGTAAAAGCATTAATTAATAATATGAGTGATTGTATTTTTAATCTAGAATTTATTTATTCATATATACATGAAAACAATATTTCATATTTAAATGTAGCAGATAGTGTTGAATATTTAACTTATATATTAACTTACTTTACAAACGAAAAAGCAAAACATGAATTAGATATAAATATTGATCCAGAAAAAATGAATAGAAAATCTATAAGAAGAACATTTGAAGAAAATACAATAGCAATAGTAAATGATTCAACTTATAAGTTTGATAAAATTGAAATATCTGAAAATGATATCAAATTAAATTCAGAAGCATTATTTGATTATTCAAAAGATGTTACTTATAAAATAATTATTAAATCAAATGATTATTTATTAGAACTTGATACAAATTTACTTATGATTAGAAATAATCAAAAAACATTTGATTATATTTTTATGATTAATAATACAGATAGAATAACAAGAAGAAAACTATGTGAATTAATTTATTTAAGTTAATAAAAAAAGCTAGGATGTATAATCCTAGCTTTTTTATATTTCAATATTTAATTGTATTATAACATGAATATGTTAGCTCCGATGAGAAGAATAAAACTAATTAAGAATAGACATATTGTCTTAGCGTATGCTTTATTAAAGTTACGTTTTACAAAAGCAGCATCAAGTTGATCTAGCAGCGTATTTCTTTTTCTTCCTTTAGATGGAATACTATTGAAATCACTTTCTAATTTATCTTTAAAATCCCAATATTCTTTTTCGATTTCTTCTACAAAAGCATCACCGTAAATAATATCTTTGATTTCTTCTTTTGAATTTTCATCTGCTATTGTATAAACAATATAAATGATAGCATCAAGTAAATGAAGATTAATTTCTTTTTCATTTGTTACTATCTCACAGAATTCTTCACTAGATAAAATCTTGATATCTTTGATGGTTGAATCGAACATCTGACACACCTTGTTTGTTTTAGTGATGTGAGTCATTGTATTTTTAGTTCCTGGTATGTAATTGCATTCTGCTTTTAATTTGTTCTTGTTTTTGAAACCGACAAATATTGCAAAGCATGCAATACAAATTGGAACGATAGGAATAATAAAATTAAATGCACTCTTTGTGAAAACAAAACATGTAACTAAAATAATAAGAGCAGTGATAAAAGAAAGTATCCATATCATAATAGAAAAACTTTTTGCTTTCTTATTATGAATGTTTGCAGCTTCATCAGTATATTCTTTTTCAACTTCAAACTCTGGTGTATCTTTTACATCTTTGATGAGATAGAAGTAGTTAGAAATATAATCAAGCATTTTATAATCTTTAAGTACTTCATAGATATTTTCACATGAATTACTTTTATCATAAATTGCATTTGAGATTGCTCTTAATTTATTAAATACAAAAGCAGCATAAGCACTATAGTATGACAAGAAATTTGCATCAATAGCTTTTGCTTTTGCTTCATCAAGCTTATCACAAATTAGTTTGTATTCTTTACCTTTAAGAAAAGGAAACTGATCTTTAAGCATTTTCTTATAATCAGTTTTTTCTGTAATGCCAACGTCAGCTATTTCGAAATAACTTGTTTCAACATTATCGAGCTTAACAAATTTATTATAGAGATAAAAAGGAATTGCTTCTTTTAAATTTTTCTCCAAAAACTTTTTCATAAGTGCTCCTTATAACAAATAAACAAGAAAAGATATAATAAGAGTAACAAAAAGTGTAATGCAAAGATTTCTAGTGTTTCTTTTTCTAATTACATTTTTCATTTCTTTGTTAAACTTTTCTCTAACTTTTGGAACCATTTCTCTATAAGAATCCATTTCGCGATTTATATCATCGTATGCTTTATGATATGCAGCATTTGAATTTTCAATCATCTTTTTGATAAGAGATAATGAATCATGTGTTGCAATATAAGCATATGCTCTGTGAACAAAAACTCTATTTGGTCTTTTTACAGAAGAGTTATATATTTCACGATTTGCAAGATTACAAATTTTAATCTTGTTTGGTATGAACTTCATTAGTAGAAATTCAACGCCAAAGATTGCAAGACCTGCAAGTAATGCAAAGTAAGAAATCTTTTCAAACATAATAATAAATGAAAGTGCAAGAGTAATTAACAAATATACAAACCAAGGAACTTCTTTTGCTTTTTCATGATTGTATGAATTGAAATCAATATTAGAAAGATTTCCTTTATACACATCATAAGTAACTGCTTCAACTTCATCATTGCAATCATCATAAAAATCTTTTAGATCTTTACCCTGATATTTAAAAAGTTTAAAAGGATTTCCTATAGTACGTTCATCAGCATAGATATCATTTGAAAAGTTGAAATAATAATCAGCTTCTCTAATAATATCAGCTTTCTTTTTAATTTCATCCTCTCGATCTTTATATTCTAAATAGAAACTATATAGATCAATTGGATTTACAAACTCAAGTAATTTCTTATTAAATGTTCTTCTCAAAACGAAAATGAATTCATCAGATAATTTAATTTCATTGTTGCAATATGCAATAAAGAAATCTTGTGCATCTTCATCAAGTGATTCAAAATCAACTTTATGAATATAAAGATAACCGATAGCTCTATGTTTTCTTTTAGCAAGTTCCTGCTCCTTTTTAAGAAGTGCAAGTTTTTCTAATTCTTCAGTTTTTTGATCGATGAGATCATTAATATAAATATACTCATCATTATCACGGCACTTACCAAGTGCTTCAAATAAACTATCAAGATCATAATTCTCAAGACTATCTAAATATTCACGATGTGCTAATTCTTCATCACGAATTCTTTCTTCTTCTTGCCAAGCTGATAGCTCTTTATTAAATTTTTCATTACTTTCAGCTTCACGTTTTTTGCTTTCAACATAAGCTGCATTTTCGTTAGCCCATATAACACCATACTCACGGATTTCAAGAATCTGTTCTGGTGTAAGGTTACCTAGTGCTGGTATAGATCTTTTTAAATATTCTATGTTAGCAGTAGTGGGAATATCGAAATCTGATATAGCTGGATTGTATCCTTGCTGATACATTAAATCGAATGCTCGCCGAGCGCCTGTTATGTCGCCAGAATAGTCATGGCCGTAGTTTTCATAGTAATTTGGTGTCATATTTTTCTCCTTTAAGTTTAAATACATCTTTATAACTACAATTAATATTAACCTATGTATGCTTGATACTGTGTTTCAGTGAAATTATAAGCATACTTTATTTCGATTAGGATTTTATCACAAAAGCAGGGTAATATCAATGATAAATTGGAATATTTTGTTAATCAATACTATATTGGAAAACCTTAATTTTATCATGTTTTCGAGTTATTTACATATGAAAAATATGTGATACAATGAATAAATAAGTAGGGATGAAAAAATAACGAAAAGGAAAGATTAAAGATGAAAGATAAAATAAGATTTGTACATGCGAGTGATATTCATCTAGGTGCTAACCCATATGCTATTAGTGAAAGATTTACCGATATGGGAAAAGTATTTAGTGAGGTTGTAAATTATACATTAGAAACAAATGCAGATTTTTTAGTTTTAGCAGGTGATTTATTTGATAAGAAAAATATTAATGCTAAAACTCTAACATTATGTCTTGATATAATTAAACCTCTTAAAGAAAAAAATATCCCTATATATGTAACAGAAGGAAATCATGATCAAAGAACATATGTAAATAATTATTCATGGTTAGAATTATTAAATGATAATGGATATATAAATTTATTAAATCCAGTTAAAAATGATATCAATGATGATTATGATTTAGTTTTATATGAAGAAAGAAAAGATGATGAAGGAAACATAAAAAAATATGGTTCATATATCATAACAGATGATGCTATTATTTATGGATTAGGTTTTCCTGGAATCATGCCTGATAAATATTTAGATTGTATGACAAGTAAGTATATTGATAATGAAGGTAAGGTTGTTATTAGTATGCTTCACTCAGGAATAGATCATTTTGTAACAGAAGGTATGGGAGGACTTAGAGAAGGATTTATTGATGATCTTGTTAATAAATCAGATTATATTGCTCTTGGTCATATTCATAACAGATATGAAAATTATGATAAGAAATATTTTAATCCAGGTTCATTAGAAAATACATCAGTACCACAAGAAGTATATGACAAAGGTTTTTATGATGTAACAATAGATACTGCAACTAAAAAAATTGATTATAAATTTATAAAAGTTAATAATAGAAAAATTTATAATATAACAGCAAATATTGATGGAGCAGAAAATCAAAAAGAAGCTTATGATTTAATTTTAAATAAAGTAGAAGGCATCTTTAAAACTGATAACGTAACAAAAGAAGATATGCCAATTATATCAATAAAAGTTAAAGGTGAAATAAAAGATGGAACAAGTAATATTAATCTTAATGAATTAAAAGATGAGCTAAAAGAAAAATATAATTTGTTATATATCGAAATTCAAAATTTAATCAAAGCAAAAAGATTTAGTGATAACTTAGAAGATGAAAGTTTGACACGTGATGATATTGATAGACTTGTTATTAAAAATCTTTTAAAAGAAAAAGGATTTACTGATGACGAATCAAAAGATCTTTTAGATATTGTTTTGACCATGAAAGAACTTTCTATTAATGGAGATGTTGATAGTAAAACTGAAGATGGAAAAAATTTAAAAGAAAGAATATTAGAATTTGTTAAAAACAAAAAACTTAATGAAAAAGATATTGATGAAGTAGTTGAAGC
>JAKSVV010000033.1 GCA_024407775.1 Clostridia bacterium | reverse complement strand
TTAACAAACACAGATATTAGATATAGACAAAGATATGTTGATTTAATTATGAATGAAGAAACAAAAGAAACATTTATTAAGAGATCAAAAATCTTATCATCTATTAGAAAATATTTAGACAATCAAGGATTCATGGAAGTTGAAACTCCACTTCTAGTATCTAATGCTGGAGGAGCATCAGCAAGACCATTTGAAACTCACTTTAATGCATTAAATGAAGATTTCAAATTAAGAATTTCACTTGAATTATATTTAAAGAGATTAATCGTTGGTGGACTTGAAAGAGTTTACGAAATCGGTAGAGTATTTAGAAATGAAGGATTAGATATTAGACACAATCCTGAATTTACACTTATGGAATTATACCAAGCTTATACTGATTACAACGGAATGATGGATTTAACAGAAAACTTATATAGATATATTGCAAAAGAAGTAAATGGTTCTGAAGTTATCACTTATGGTGAAAATACAATGGACTTATCAAAACCATTTGAAAGATTAACAATGGTTGATGCAGTTAAAAAATATGCTAATGTAGATTTTACAAAAGTAAAAGATACAGCTGAAGCAAAAAAATTAGCTGATGAACATCATATTGAATATGAAGAAAGACATGAAAAAGGTGATATCTTAAATCTATTCTTTGAAGAATATGTTGAAGAACATTTAATTCAACCAACATTTATTATGGATCACCCAATTGAAATCTCACCACTTACAAAGAAGAAACCATCAGATCCTAATTATACAGAAAGATTTGAATTCTTTATGAATGGATGGGAAATGGCTAATGCATATTCAGAATTAAATGACCCAATCGATCAAAGAGAAAGATTCGAAGCACAAGAAAGATTACTTGCTGCTGGTGATGAAGAAGCAAACCACACAGATGAAGATTTCTTAAATGCTTTAGCAATTGGTATGCCACCAACAGGAGGTATCGGATTTGGTATCGATAGAATGGTTATGATGATGACAAATAGCCCAGCTATCAGAGACGTTTTACTTTTCCCAACAATGAAAAGTTTAAAAGATTAATTATAAAATTAAAAATTATTAAAATAAAAAATAACGTTATGAATTTTCATAACGTTATTTTTGTTTTTTAAATAATATTTATTTTAATATTCTTTTGAAACATTTATTATATAGTCTTCAACATAGTCTTCAAGTGTCATATTATTTATATATACTTGCTTGAATTGGATACCATTATTTTTAACTTTTGATTTAACATATATATCTTGACCATTTGAAGTTGCATAACTTAATGCACTATCTGCATGATCAGCAATTCTTTCATCTATATAATATTCTTTTTCTTCATCGGAAATTCTTACTGAATCTAATGCAACATATCTTCTATATGTTCTTACTTTAACATAAGGTAAGCCAGATTCTTTTGCTTCATCTTTATTTAATGCAACTGTTTTGATTTGTGCAATTTCGTTTTCATCTTTTTCAAATATTAAATAGTAGTAGACATAGTCACTTAAATTTAATTCGTTTTCTAAATAATATCTATATTCGATTTGATCAAAGAATTCTTTTGCTGTTATATTAGAATTCCCTATTGCACTTAGCAATCTCATAAATGTATACTTGATTGCATAATCAAGATCTTGATGAGTATCACTAACTAATTCAAATCTTAAATCTATATTTGATAATTTATTAAATATTGAATCAACAGCTATTTCATTATCATAGTATGTATGATTTAAAATATTTTTCTTAGCTTCTTCGTCTTGCACCATTAAATCTACATAGTATTGTAATACATTATACACATCATCTTTTTGTTCGTCTGTTAATGATTCAAGAACCATTAAAAATTTTGCATCTGAAGAATAGAAATCAAAATTTGCTTTAACTTTTCTATTATATGTTTCGTTAAAATTATCTATTGGTTTTTGAAATATTTCTTTGTCTTTCATATCTTCCATGTATATGTAACCACATGCATCAGGAATAGCAAGTTCATCAAAGTCGAAAGATAAACTTAGATATCTACCACGTAATGAATCATATGGATCATAACCTGTCATTTTGAAATACATTTCTTCGCCAGTTGTATTTAATACTGAATTATATATAAGCATTCCTAAAACTATTAGAAAAGGAATGATTAAAAATATAATACTTGTTTCAAATTTAATTTTCTTCATAATTAATCTTCCTTTCTAATTTCGTTTTTAGCTTTTTCTTTTTTATTAATAATTTTATTTATTACTAAGATGATAATAGCAGTAATAATACATACAATTCCTCTTAGCATTAAACTATCCATTTCTACTAATATGAATCTTAATACTTCAACTGTAAAACATACTTCAGCTAAATAGAAATGATTTAATCTGTTTTCTTTTAAACTTAAATACATTAATTTTAATAACCATATAATAAATATTAAAAGCATTACATATGATATAGCATTGAATTCTCTATTTGCAATTGTGAAAATAATTCCGAATATTAATGCTAAAATATTAAAACTATTAATAAAGATTTCTTCATTAACATCTAATGAATTATTTCCTTTATTTTTATTTATTATTTGTTTAACTAAAATTAATAGTGAAACGATTACTACTAAACCAACTATAGTGATTATTGCAATTTTATCATTAAACATGATTAAGAAATCTGTAAATGTTAATGTTTCAATATACATAGCAATATAAGATAGTAGTAATAAAATTTTTCTTGATACATTTAAATTTAATTTTTTTGCTAAGTTCATAAATATTAATAATATAAATAGTGTTAGTACAAATGATTCAACTAGTATCATACTATATACACTAAAGAATATTAATGAAATATAGAAACCTAGTACAAGAATTTTTTTATTACTTCTTTCTATAAATGATTTTGTATCGTTATCTTCAAGTTCTAAATTTTGTTTTTTATTTCTTAATAAAATAAATGCTGGTATGATTGATAGAATTATAAATGTGATTAATAATCCTAATTCATCACAACTTGCGAGTATACCTGCATCCATACTGCTAAATAAATTTCCTACACATAAAATATATATTCCTGATACTATAAAATAAAATTGTTCGTTAATTTTTGCATCAGTATATAAAGTTACTAAACCAATGATAGTTATAACTATTAGGAAAAACATTTTTAGATTACTATCTAAATTAAATATTTGTCCAATAAGAGCAATAGATACCATTAAGAATCCGACATAAGTTAGTGAACCGATTTCAAGTTTAACTCTACGATTCTTATCTGAATTTTTAGCTCTCATTAAGTAATAAATGTTTACTATTGAACATAAAAGAGTAAATGTTAATTTAACTCCCTTAGGTATAACATTCCAGTTAGCTGCGATTATCCATCCAACTCCAAGTACTATAAAAATAGTAGCAAGAATGTTTAATAGCATATTAGTTTTTTTGCTTGATGACTCTGGATCTTTTTTAGCACTTTTATTATGATTGTATTCAATCATTTTATTATAAGTTGCTTCATCAATGATATGATCTTCGAGCATCTTTTTAATTTCGTTTTCTTTCATAAAAAATCCTTTCGTTATTAATAAATTATTATAAAATAATTTTATAGGAAATAATTTTAATATCAATATTATACAAAAATTTTATATTAGATATTTGATTTTTTATAATTTATGTATATAATCTATATGGAAATAAAAATAATATTTATATATAGGAAGGAAATAGTATGGTTAGAGACTTAGTACATGATGTAACATTTCTTGCACAAAAATCTGAAGAAGCAACAAAAGATGATATGGAAGTAATTCAAGATTTAAAAGATACATTAGATGCACATATTGAAGAATGTGTTGGTCTTGCTGCTAATATGATAGGAGTAAAGAAAAAAATAATTATAGTTAATATGGGATTTGCTAATGTAATTATGGTTAATCCTAAAATAACAAAAAGATTAAAACCATATCAAGGTGAAGAAGCATGTCTTTCACTTCTTGGAGGCCCTAGAACTGCTTTAAGATTTGAAGAAATAGATGTTGAATATCTTGATGAAAATTTTGAAAAGAAAAAAGGAACATTTAAACAATTTGTTGCACAAATTATTCAACATGAAATTGATCACTGTAATGGTGTATTAATATAATAAGAACAAAAAAACAAAAAATAATAATTTGCTAATTAATTCATTTATAAAAATAATGAATAAATATTAGCAATTTTTTTTATATAAAAAAATTTTTTATTTTTAGAGTTTATCACGTTTGACTAATTTATTCTATTTTGTCAACTTTTATTTTTCATATATTTTGATTGACAATATTAATTCATATGCAATAATAATTTTGTAACTAACTTTTATTAAGAATTAATATAAATTTTTATTAAAAGTTAAAAGCAAAAAAATAATTTTGAGAGGAGAAAAAAGAAAGATGAAAAAATTTTTATCTTTAATGCTTGTAGCAGCATTGGCTCTTACATTAGTAGCATGCCAAAATACTACAAAAGGTCACAAAAAAATTGCTGACACAGTTATCCCAGAAGAATTAATAACAGCAGCTCAAGAAGAAGGAGAATTAGTTGTTTATGGTTCTTGTGAAGATGATTACTTAGCAGCAGCTTGTGAAAACTTTGAAGAAACTTATGGAATTAAGGTAAGTTATCAAAGATTATCAACAGGAGAAGTTCAAGCTAAAATTGAAGAAGAAAATGGAAACCCATCAGCAGACGTATTCTTTGGTGGAACAACAGACCCTTACAATGTTTTAGCAGACAAAGGATTACTTGAAAGATATGATGCAATCAACGCAGCACATCTTACAAAAGATATTTACAAACATAAAGACAATTTATGGTATGGAATTTACACAGGAATCTTAGGATTCATGGTAAATAAAGATGAATTAGCAGCTAAAGGTTTAGATGCTCCAAAGGATTTCAAAGATTTAACAGATCCTAAATACAAAGATTTAATCTGGTTATCAAACTATAATACAGCTGGAACAGCTAAACTTGTTTTAAATACAATGATTCAAAAATATGGTCATGACAAAGGTATTCAATATCTTGTAGACCTTGATAAAAATATCGAAGTTTATACAAAATCAGGATCAGGCCCATCTAAAAATGTTGGTACTGCTGAATGTGTAATCGGTATTGGATTCTTACATGATGGAATTGCTCAAATCGTAGACAACGGATACGATAACATTGAACTTGTTATTCCATCAAGCGGAACAACATGTGAAATCGGTGCAACAGCAATCTTCGCTGGAGCTAAACACCCTAACGCAGCTAAATTATGGATTGAATACGCTTTAAGTCCAGAATGTGTTAACTTAGCACAAGAAAATGGATCATATCAATTCTTAGTAATTGATAATGCTACTCAACCACAAGCAGCTATTGATTTCGGTCTAGATCCAGAAAACGTTATCGACTATGACTTCGATGACGCTACAAAGAATGTTGGAACATATGTAGAAGAAATCATGAAAGCTTTATCAACATCAGGTGCTGATACAGCTGATGAAAGCAGATTCCAAATTAAATAGTTAAATAATTATTTGGTTATATATGGGGAATGGCAATTGCCTTCCCCATTCTTTTATAGAAGGGAGAGAAGATGATGAAGAAAGGACAAGGAGCAAAATTAGATCGTAAAAAGTTTTTTGCAGATCCAATAATGATAACAACAATAGTTCTTTTAATTACCTTTTTAACATTATTTATTCTATATCCTCTTGCAATATTATTAGCTGATAGTTTTATATCAGGTGGAAAAATTTCTTTTGACGTATTTACTAGAATATTTGCTATGCCTAACTTTACGAAGGCAATATCGAATACTCTAAAAGTAGGTTTCTTAGTTGGTATCACATCAACTATCATAGGTTTACTTTTTGCATACGTAGAAGTTTATGTTAAAACTAATAAATTTACAGGTGGATTATTTAAATTAATATCAATGCTTCCAGTAGTATCACCACCATTTGTATTATCACTTTCTATGATAATGCTTTTTGGTAAAGCAGGTTTAATAACAAGATACTTACTAGGAATTCATGATAACAGCGTATATGGATTCTGGGGAATTGCAATTGTTCAAACATTAACATTCTTCCCAGTATGTTATATGATGCTTAAAGGATTACTAAAAAATATTGACCCATCTTTGGAAGAAGCAGCAAGAGATATGGGAGCATCAAGATTTAAAGTGTTCACTTCAGTAACGCTTCCATTGTTACTTCCTGGTCTTGGTAATGCATTTTTAGTAACATTCATTGAATCAATTGCTGACTTTGCAAACCCAATGATCATTGGTGGATCATATGATACACTTGCAACAACAATCTATTTACAAATAACGGGTGCTTATGATAAAGCAGGTGCCGCTGCGATGGCAGTAGTATTATTATGTATAACATTACTTATGTTTGCAGTTCAAAAATATTACCTTGAAGCAAAAACAGCAGCAACACTTACAGGAAAAGCATCAAGAGAAAGAATGCTTATTGGTGAAAAGAGCGTAACTATACCTCTAACAGTATCATGTTCATTAATAGCATTATTCGTAATATTAATGTATTTATGTGTTCCGATTGGAGCACTGTTCCCAACATGGGGATATAAATTTACGCCATTTACTCTTAAGTGGTTTAAGTTAGTATTTACTAGATATAAAGGATTCAAAACATTTACGGATTCATTTGTGTTATCATTAATAGCTGCACCAATTACAGCAATATTATCAATGATAATTTCATATCTAGTTGTAAAGAAAAAATTCAAAGCAAAAGGTTTTATAGAAGCAGTATCAATGCTTGCTATGGCAGTGCCTGGAACAGTTCTAGGTGTTGGATATATTAGAGGATTCTCTGGCGGATTATTCCATACAGGACTTCTTCAAGGATTATATGGTACAGGAGCAATTCTTGTAATAGTATTTATCGTAAGAAGTTTACCTACTGGAACAAGAAGTGGTATATCAGCCTTAAGACAAATTGATAAATCAATTGAAGAATCAGCTTATGATATGGGAGCAAATAGTTTTAAAGTATTTACAACTGTAACACTTCCATTGATAAAAGATTCATTCTTATCAGGATTAGTTACAGCGTTCGTACGTAGTATAACTGCTATTTCTGCAATCATATTACTTGTAACTCCACAATTCTTATTAATCACAGTTCAAATTAATGAACTTGCTGAAAAAGGTGCATTCGGACTTGCGTGTGCATTCGCATCAATATTAATATTCATAACTTATGGTAGTGTATTATTAATGGAAGGTGTAATTAAGAAATTTGGAACAAGTAAAAAAACTAAGGAAAGGGAGTAAGATAAATGAGTAAAGATAAAAAAGGTGTAAAACTAGAACATATTTCTAAAATATATAAAGATCCTAAAACAGGAAAAGATTTTTATGCTGTTAAAGATACAACTCTAGAAATTAAACCAGGTTCATTTGTAACATTACTTGGTCCTTCAGGCTGCGGGAAGACAACTACATTACGTATGATAGCAGGATTTGAAAGTCCTGATGAAGGAGAAATTTATTTATGTGATGAAGCAATTAATGAATTAACACCAAACAAACGTGATACAGCAATGGTATTTCAAAGCTATGCATTATTACCACATTATAATGTTTTTGACAATGTTGCTTATGGATTAAAATTAAGAAAAGTACCTAAAGATGAAATAAAAGAAAAAGTTATGAAGATTCTAGATTTAGTTGAACTATCAGGTATGGAAGGAAGAATGACTAACCAATTATCTGGAGGACAACAACAAAGAGTTGCTCTTGCTAGAGCATTAGTACTAGAACCATCAGTATTACTTTTTGATGAACCTCTAAGTAACTTAGATGCAAAATTAAGAGTATCTATGAGAACAGAAATTAGAAGAATTCAACAAGAAGTTGGTATTACAGCTATATATGTAACACATGACCAAAGTGAAGCTATGGCTTTATCTGATGAAATTATTATCATGGAAAAAGGAATAGTCGCACAAAAAGGAACACCAGAAGAAATTTATTATCATCCAATTAATGAATTCGTTGCAGATTTTATTGGTGAAGCAAACTTCTTGACAGGTAAAGTAGTATCTGTTGATGATAAATATGCTGAACTTGAAATCGAAAATGAAAAAGTTAAAGTAATGAAAAAAGATGGTATGAATGTAGGAGAAGATGCTAAAATAGTTCTTCGTCCAGAAGGTGGATTCTTAAGTGATAACAGAGGAATTGAATGTGAAGTTGTATTATCATGCTTCATGGGTGCATATCAAAATTATCATGTTAAAGTAGGTGATACAATTGTAAAACTTGCTGATTATAATCCAAACATTGAAAATGTTTATAAAGTAGGTGACAAATGTAAGTTAGCATTTGAACCAGAATCAGTTCATGTTTTATAATTTATAATTTGAATACAAATATTTTTTATATAGAGATAAGGGAAAAATTTTTCTTATCTCTTTTTTTTTTTTTATTTAATTTTTGTTTTTAAATTTAATTTTTATATTTTATTTTTACGTATTAAAATTATATAAAAATTTTTTTGTTGTAAAAATATTTTTTTATATTAAAATATAAATATGATAAAAAATATTTATATAAAATTTTTTTGAAAGGAAAAAATATTATGACTAATAGAGAACTAATTGATTTAGCAATTAAAGCAAGAGGCAATGCAATAAGCCCAACAAAATATATGGTAGGAGCAGCTATTGAAACTGCAAACGGAAATATTTTTACTGGATGTAATTTAGGATCTGAAGATGCACTTTATAATATTTGTGCTGAAAGAGTTGCAATTTGTAAAATGTTATCTGAAGGTGAAAAAAGTATAAAGAGAATAGCAGTTGTTGGTGGACTTGAAGGTGAAGCATTAAGATATACATCACCATGCGGAATATGTAAACAACTTATTTTAGAATTTGGTAATGACATTGATGTTATTATGGGGTGGGAAGAAGATGGAGAAATAAAAGAACAAGTTGTTAAATCTCAAGACTTACTTCCTGGTGGATATTCAATGAATTAATTTTGGGGTTTGATATGGCAATAAAAAAAGCTGGATGTTTTTTGATTAATTTAGAAAATAAAACTATAGCGATAGTATATAGAGAAAGTAAAAATGATTATAGTTTTCCAAAGGGACATGTTGAAGGTGATGAAGATTTAATTGAAGCAGCTATTAGAGAAACTGCCGAAGAAACAAAACGTAATGCAAAAGTTTTAACAAATATAGAACCACTTCTTAATAAATATTCAAACACAAAAGAAGGGGACTGTGAATGTTATTTGTATTTTGCGCTTGATGATGGACCAAGTGATAATGATTCACTTGATACTCATCCAACATTTTGGATTCCTATTGATGAAGTTGAAGATAAATTAACTTATGATAACAACAAAGAAATTTGGAAAATAGCAAAAGAAATTATTAAAGGCGAAATTTTATAAAATAGTGAGCACATTATGTGCTCATTTTTTTATTGACAAGGCATGAGTCTTTTGATAAAATGACCTTACAAAATTGCTCTATATAGAGTACTAGATATCAGCATACATAAGTAAAAGAGGGTATATTACGCGAGGTGATTTTATGGTTAATAAACATTTAAGAAACATCAAAGCAGTTTTTGCTGATGTTGACAACACATTACTATGTATCAAAATTCATAATCCTGAAAGCGGGAAAAGAATGGTAGGTTTTCCTGAGTACAAAGAATGGCTTAAGTATAATGTCTTTTATGATGCTTATTCAGATAGCCATGCTCCAAGAGGAATGTTTAATCTTATCAATGCGCTTCATGATAACGGAGCAAAAATATATGGACTTACAGAATGTTCAAATAGTTTTGAGTATAACTCAAAATGTAAAAGATTAATTGAATGTTATCCAAATATTTTTAATCATCATGATGATCTTATTTCAATTGATGATCGTCATAAGAAAGTTCTCGTTATGGAAATGATTTGCGAAAGAGATGGACTTAAACCATCGGAAGTCATGTTTATTGATGACTCATATTCCGAAGTTATGGAAGCATTCTCAAAAGGATTTTTCTCTATGCATACTACAGAAGCGATGGAGAGATTTTATATTGAAGCAAAATTTGCTGATATCATTGATGAATCATAACATAAAAAGCGATAGTTTTAACTATCGCTTTTTTGTTGCTAAAAAAATTTTTTATAGTAAAATAATAATAAATATAATTGAATTAAAATTATTTTTTAGGAGATAGTTATGCTTGATAAAAATGAAATTGAGAAAAAAGTTACTGAAAGATTTTTAAAATATGTTTCTTTTGGAACTCAATCAAATGAAGATAGTGATACTTGTCCATCAACATCATCACAACTTGAACTTGGTAAGTATTTAAAAAATGAATGGGAAGAACTTGGATTAGTTAATGTTATACTTGATGAATATGGATATGTTTATGGAACACTTCCTGCATCAAAAGGTTATGAAGATAAAAAAGCATTAGCTTATATTGCTCACCAAGATACAGCACAAGATGCACCTGGTGATAATATTAAAACTCACATTGATGAAGAAGATGGATTACATGTTATAAGAACTGATAAATCAACATTACTTGGAGCTGATGATAAAGCAGGTCTTAGTGAAATGGTTACAGCTGTTGAAGTTATGATGAATGATGAAAGTTTAATTCATCCAGAAATAAGATTAGTTGCAACAGTTGATGAAGAAATTGGGCGTGGAGTTGATCACATTGATCTTGATAAAGTAAACGCAGCTTATGGATTTACAATTGATGGTTCAGATGTTGGTGATCTTGAATATGAAAATTTTAATGCTGCAATGTGCGTTGCAACTTTTAAAGGATATTCAATTCATACTGGTGATGCATTCGGTAAAATGAAAAATGCAATTTTAATGGCAACAGAATTTATTGAATCATTACCTAAAGAAATGAACCCTGCAACAACTAAAGATAGAGATGGATTTATTCATCCATATAAAATTGAAGGCGATGTATCAAAAGCAGAAGTAAAATTTTTATTAAGAGATTTTGATACTGAAAAATTAGAAGCACAAAAATTTATTATGAATGATTTATGTCATAAAATTATAAATAAATATGGTCAAGGAACATGTATGGTTAGTATAACTGATCAATATAAAAACATGTGTAAAAAAATAAAACCAGAATATGAATTTATGCTTGATTATGTTAGAGAAGTTTATAGTGAACTTAATATTACTCCAATTGAAAAAGCAATAAGAGGAGGAACTGACGGAGCAAGTTTAAGTTACATGGGATTGCCTACACCAAACTTAGGTGATGGTGCACATGATTATCATAGCGTAAATGAACATGTTGCTACAGAAGATTTAGAAAAAGTAGTAGAAGTACTTGTTAAATTAGCAGGTAAATTTACAAAATAAATAATAATAAATAAAGTGGTATTTTTTATCACTTTATTTTTTTACTACTTGCAAATGAAACTTTTTAATTTATAATAAACGTATATATACTTTTTAAGGAGATATTATGGGTAAAAACAAAAAGAAAAATTATTCTAATCATTCTAATAACTCAAATAATAATGACATAAAATATAATAACGAATTACATAAAGTTATTAGAGATGAAGAAAATTTTGATGCTAGTTTATATAAAGTTGAAAAAGAAAATCATAGAGCTAGAATGACTGATGAAGAATTAAGAGATAGCATTGTAAATTATAAAGTGCCTGAACTTGATATTCCTGATTTTAGTCATGGTAAAAGTTTAAAGAAAGATGATAATTCTGAAAAAGAAGATTTACTTGATAAACTTTTATTTAGTGAAGATGATAGTAAAAAATCTAGACTAAAAGAAAAATATGATAATAAAGAAATTGATTTAGGAGAACGCGCTAGACGTAAAGCAGAATTTGCAGCAGAAACTGGCGGTGTAAAAACTGCTAAGAGACCAAATCAAAATAATGATAATAAAGAAATTGATTTAGCAGAACGCGCTAGACGTAAAGTAGAAGTTGCAGCAGAAACTGGCGGTGTAAAAACTGCAGTAAGACCAAATCAAAATAATGATAATAAAGAAAATGATTTAGCAGAACGTGCTAGACGTAAAGCAGAAGTTGCAGCAGAAACTGGTGGAGTAAAAACTGCAACAAGACCAGTTCAAAAAAATATACCTCGTGAAGAGGTAGTAAAAAAATCTGGTCCTAAGAAAAAATTAAATGTTAGAAAATTATTTAAATTAATAATTGAAGTTGTAATTGCAATTATAATTGTAATATTATTATTAAAATTAATAAAAGGTGATTTTGCTACTTCAATTAAAAAGAGCTCAAATATTCCTGATGGTGTTACAATTAGTGATTATACAGAAGCACCACTTACTAACTATGGTATATACAAAACTATGCCTGAAAAAGTTAGAGGAGTATACATTAGTGAATACACAATTGCATCAAGTGCAAATGTAGATAAGTGGATTAAAATTTGTAAAGAATCTGAACTTAATGCACTTGTTATTAATGTAAAAAATGATGATGGATTAATTAGTTTTGAAGTTGATTATGAAGATGCACATGCAATTGGTGCAGATGCAAATAGAACTATAAAAGATCCAGCTGAACTTACATTAAAATTAAAACAAAATGGAATTATTCCTATTGCACGTATAGTATCTTTTAAAGATCCATACCTTGCAAAAAATAGATCAGACTTAGCACTTAAAAATGCAAGTGGAAATGTTCTTGCAGTTAAATCTGGTAGTCATTATGAAAACTGGGTTAACCCATATAACAAAGACTTATGGAAATATGTTGTTGAAGTAAGTAAGTGTGCACTTGATATGGGATTTAAAGAAATTCAATATGACTATATTAGATTTGGAACAGGAACAGAAATGAGCCAAGCTGTATTTGGATTTGATAGCGCAACTAAAACTAAAAGAGATATCATTAAAGAATTCTCTCAATATGCAAAAGATGAAATAAGTGCATACGGTGGATATTTAGCAGCCGATGTATTTGGTACAATTATTACTAGTGATTACGATGCAGAAATTGTTGGACAAAATTATTTTGAAATGTGTAAAATTTATGATTACATTTGTCCTATGATTTATCCATCACACTATAATAATGGATCACTTGGAATAACATATCCAGACCTTGATCCATATCATTTAGTTTTAGAATCACTTAATGCATCAAAAGAATTAATTAATAAAATTCCCGAAGGCGAACATAGAGCTATAGTAAGACCTTGGCTACAAGACTTCACAGCGACATGGGTTAAACCTCACCAAACATATGGACCAACACAAATTCGTGAACAAAAACAAGCTGTTTATGATAGTGGTAATACACAATGGTTATTATGGAATGCAGGAAATAATTATTCACTTGGTGGTCTTGATTAAAAATAAATTGAAATAATTAAATAGTAATTATAAAAATAAAAAAGCAAATTTTATATTTGCTTTTTTATTATATTGAAATAATTTTTTTACGTAGTATTATGTACAATATAAGATAAAAGATGAGGTTATTATGAGAAAAATAATAATAGATAAAAATAATACAGGACAAAGAGTAGATAAATTTTTACTTAAGTTTATGAAAGATATGCCTAAATCATTTTTATATAAAATGATGCGTAAGAAAAATATTAAACTTAATGGAAAGAAAATTGAAGGTGCAGAAATTTTATCAGAAGATGATGAACTAGATATTTTTATGACTGATGACGCTATGATAAATTTTGGTGCGAACAAAGATACATTATTTTTATTTGATGATAAAAAAATAATTGATGAAGATGATAAAAAAACTATTAAAGAAAAAATAGATGAATATACTTTAGATGATAGTAATAAAAAATTTTTTAAAGAGGTAGATAAAGATAAAAAAATGAGAAGACCAAATTTGGATGTTGTCTTTGAAGATAATGATTTACTTATTGTAAATAAACCAGTAGACATGCTTGTACATCCTGATGAATCAGATGGAAGTGAAGAAACACTTCTTAGTGAAATAATTGGATATTTAGAATACAAAAAAGATAAAACTTATATGGCATCTCGTGCGATGAATTTTAGACCAGCTATTTGTAACAGACTTGATAGAAATACTATGGGTATTGTTTGCTGTGCTAAAAGTTTTAGCATGACACAAAAAATTAATCGTATGATTAAAGATCATGAAGTTGAGAAAAAATATCTTTGCGTAGTAAAAGGTAAAGTTGCAAAAGATGAAGATGAACTTGTTAACTATTATGAAAAAGATGAAGATGAAAACATTGCATCGGTTTATGATGATGAATCAGAAAATAGTAAAGAAGTTAGACTTAAATATAAAGTTGTTAAACGTGGATTTGAAACTTCACTTCTTGAAGTTGAACTTATAACAGGTAAGAGTCATCAAATAAGAGCACAACTTGCTCA
>JAKSVV010000032.1 GCA_024407775.1 Clostridia bacterium | reverse complement strand
ACACAAAAAGATATAATGTTGATAACTTCTACAGATATTGATATATCTGCGTTTGCAGATTTTTCATACATGAAATTTATTATGTGTAATAGACATAATATGTTTTTAACTTTACAAATAAGTGTTCGTACAAAAAACATGTAGAAAATATTCTACAAGTTTTTTTATTATCCTAATTTATTTTACTATTTTAATTTATTAACTACTTCTTCTATTGTTAATAATTCTTGAGTACTATTAGTCATATCTTTAAGCATTACTTTACCTTCGTTAAGTTCTGTTTCTCCAATGATAATAACATATGGTATTCCTTCTTTATTAGCATAATTTAAATTTGGTTTCATTCCTTTTTTATCGAATACGATACTTGAACTAATTCCATTTTCTCTTAAAGTAGCTACTGTTTTAATTGGCATATCTAATTCAACATCCATTGGTACAACTAATGCTTTTAATGGTGTTGATTCTTTTCCTTTGATTACTCCTGCTTCATTTAATTGATAGAATAATCTTGTAAGTCCAATTGAAATACCTACACCAGGTAATTGTTTATTTGTATAATATTCTGCAAGGTTATCATATCTACCACCAGAACATACACTACCTAATGATTTATAATCATTTAAAATTGTTTCGTATACTGTTCCTGTATAATAATCTAATCCTCTAGCTATTGTTAAATCAATTTCATAATAATCTTTTGGTACTCCAAATGCTTCGATGTATTTACTTACTTCACCAAGTTCTTTAACACCAACATTAAATAATTCATTTTGGATACCTAAGTTTTCTAATCCTTTGATTACTTCTTCTTGTGATCCTTTAATAGAAATAAAATTAATTATTTTTTCTACATCACTATTTGATACTTCAAAGTTCACTAATTCTTCTTTTACAGCATCAACACCAATCTTATCAATCTTATCTATTACTCTTAAGATATCTGTTATCTTATCTTGTAATCCTAATTCTTCAAAGAATCCACTTAGAACTTTTCTATTATTGATTCTAATTGTGAATGGTCCGAAATCTAATTCTTTGAAGATTCCATAAATAATACTTGGCATTTCTGCATCATTAATTATATCAAGTTTTCCATCACCAATGATATCAATATCTGCTTGATAGAATTCTCTAAATCTTCCTTTTTGAGGTCTTTCTCCTCTATATACTTTACCAATTGCATATCTCTTATAAGGGAATGTTAATTCTCCTTGATGTAATGCAACATATTTAGCAAGAGGCACTGTATGATCAAATCTCATTGAAAGATCTGTGTCTCCTTTTAAGAATCTATAAATTTGTTTTTCAGTTTCTCCACCAGCTTTAGCTAGTAATATTTCTGATGCTTCGATAATTGGTGTATCTAGTGGAATAAATCCAGCTCTTTCATAATGATGTTCTATTATACCTTTCATTCTATTAAATTCAATTTGTTCTTTAGGCAATAGTTCCATAAATCCAGATAAAGTTCTTGGTTTTACTCTTTTTATTTCTCCCATTTGTGCCTCCTTTCTTATAATCTTATTTTAAAATAAAGTAACCATACAAGTTACTCTCTATATAATATCATAAACTAAATGCTTTTTCAATCTAAAAAAATAATAGTTATAAATAAATTTATAACTATTATTTTTATATTTTCTTATTAATTTATCATCTTAGAATTCAGCATTGTGAACTGTTCTTGGGAATAAGATTGAATCTCTAATGTTACTTACACCTGTTAAGTACATAACCATTCTTTCAAATCCAAGTCCATATCCAGCATGTTTTGTTGTACCGAATCTTCTTGTATCAAGATACCAAGAATAATCTTCTTCTTTTAATCCTAATTCATGAATTCTGTTTAATAATTTATCTAAGTTTTCTTCTCTTTGGCTTCCACCAATTAATTCTCCGATACCTGGTACTAAACAGTCAACAGCTGCAACTGTTTTACCATCTTCGTTTTGTTTCATATAGAAAGCTTTGATTTCTTTTGGATAGTCTGTAACGAATACTGGTTTTTTGAAATGTTTTTCTGTAAGATATCTTTCATGTTCTGTTTGAAGATCACATCCCCAGTAAGGTTTAAATTTAAAGCCAGCATCTTTTGCTTCTTCTAAAATTTTAATTGCTTCTGTGTATGTTACTCTTCCAAAGTCAGATGTTCTTACATGATTTAATCTTTCAATTAATTCTTTATCAACGAAACTATTTAAGAATTCCATTTCGTCTTTTGCATTTTCCATACAATAGTTAATAATATATTTAACCATTCCTTCAGCAAGTTCCATATCATCTTCTAAATCTGCAAATGCTATTTCAGGTTCTACCATCCAGAATTCTGCAGCATGTCTTGCTGTGTTAGAATTTTCTGCTCTAAATGTTGGTCCAAATGTATATACTTTACCAAATGCCATAGCACATGTTTCAGCTTCAAGTTGTCCTGATACTGTTAAGTTTGTACTCTTATCAAAGAAGTCTTGTGAGTAATCAACTTTTCCTTCTTCAGTTCTTGGTAAGTTTTCTAAATCTAATGTTGTTACTTTGAACATTTCTCCAGCACCTTCACAGTCACTACCTGTAATAAGTGGTGTATGAACATATGTGAATCCTTGGTTTTGGAAATATTCATGAATTGCGTTTGCAGCAAGTGATCTAATTCTAAATACTGCTCTAAATAAATTTGTTCTTTGTCTTAAGTGTGCAATTGTTCTTAAATATTCAACACTACATCCTTTCTTTTGAAGAGGATAACTTGGATCACATAATCCTTCTAGTGTAACTTTTTCAGCGTGAATTTCATAAGGTTGTTTAGCACCTTGTGATTTAACTACTGTTCCTTCAACTTCTACTGAAGAGTATATAGTGAATTTTGAAATATCACTAAAGTTTTCTAATTTATCATCATAAACAACTTGAATTCCTTTGAATGATGAACCATCATTTAATTCCATGAATCCAAATGTTTTTTGATCTCTTATTGTTCTAACCCATCCGTTAACTCTTACTTTTTGATCTAAGAATTTTTCATGATCTTTAACGATTTCTCTAATTTCTGTTCTTTTCATAATTTTTGTCCTTTCTAAAACTAATCTTCAATTGTTCCATTAAAGTTTTCAACTATATCTAATTCTTCAACTGGAGCTTCATCAACTTCAATTGGTTTTACGATTGTTGCAATGTTTGTATCTGTTGTTGATAATTTATTATCAAATTCAACATCATAGATTTGTGATAAATCTAAATTTGATAAATCAACATTTGAATCATCACTTATTTTAAAGTGATATGTATTTCCTGCACTCTCAAAAGTAAATTCTTTTGGATTTTCACTTTCTTCTATGCTAGTGATATTTCCTAATAAGAATCCTTCAAATGATGGAACGATTTTATTAGCTCTCACTAATTCTTCGTTTAATTCATCGCTATAATAAATTTCAACTCTATCATCTACAGCTAAATTTTCTTCTGAATCTACAATACAATCTGTAATATCAAAATTAAATTCTCCTTGTGATGAAACAACTTTAATTTCATTTTCATTAATTAATGTAATGTATCCTTCAAGATACATATCTTCTTTAACTTCTTCTTTTTCACATCCACAAAGTGATAGTGATAAAGCTAAAGCTAATAATAAACTAATTTTTTTATACATAATTTTCCCCTCAATATATAATTTTTCCCCCTTCTTTTAAGGTTCCTTAAAATTATATCACAACTTTTTTTAAAATTAAACAATTTCAATGCTTTATTTTAATGCATAAAAAATTAGTATTTATGATACTTTGTGCCTCCTTTCTTATTTTTGGCAAACAAAAAACTTACTTTTGCCTCTTAAAATTAAGGGACGAAAGTAAGTTTTCCGCGGTACCACCCAAATTATCATAAATAGTTTTTTATGATCACTTTTTTCGATTCTAACAAATCTAGCAATTTCTAACGGTTTGCAATCCGGACTAGCCTACTAAGAAATCTTTTCGGTAGCCAGCTCCAAAGTGTTATTCAAATATACTCTTACTATCTAGTTCACACTATCCTAGACTCACTTAAGCGATATATATTTTACTTCTCTTTATTAACGCTGTTAATGTTATTATAATACCATAAGTTCTTAATGTCAATTACAATTCTATGACAATCTATTTAATGATATATTCCCAAGATATATAATCTTCTTCTTTTCTATTAGTTTTTAACCAAAATGTATCATAGCTATAACATTTTGCTGTTTCAAAATCTCTGCCTTCCCAAATGTCTCTACATTTATCACACATATATATTCTATCACTTGTTTTAGGATGAACAGCTGTTAAAATTTTGCCTTCGCCAAAACAATTAGGACAATCAATTCTATTTTCTAAACTCATAATTACCTCTTTAATATTTATTTCGGTATTTATAATAGCATACTTATTAAAAAAATAAAAGTATCAAAAGATACTTTTATTTTTTTAATTTATTCAACATTCCATCTTTCTTGTTCCTTCTTAATGATATCATCAACTTCAGAAATGTTTTTCTTTTCTTCAGCAATGATTGATTCATCAGCAAAGTTATCAAAGATGTTTTCTTTTTCTTTTAGTATTTCCATTATTCTTTCATCAACTGTGTCATCACATAATAAACGATGTACCATAACTATATTTGCTTGACCCATACGATAGCTTCTTGCAATTGCTTGACTTTCCATTGATGGTTTTAATTGTGGTTCACAAAATACAACAACACTAGCTGATTGAATATTTAATCCTACACCACCAGCTAATACTTGGCAGATTAAAACTGTTCCTGCTGGAGCTTCAGATAACTGGTCTACTATCATTTGTCTATCTGATGCTTTAACTGCTCCAGTAATTGGAGTTAAACATCTATCATGTAATAGTTCTTGCACTTTATTTATTGTTTCTTTAAAGTATGTGAAAACTAAAATCTTTCTTCCATTTTCTTTTGCTTCATCACATATTTCTAAAAGACGTTGAGCCTTAGATGAATTTTCTAAATCAACGTTCCAAGAAACATGTCTCATTGCCATAAAACTTTTATCTTTAAGTGATGTTTTATATGCTTTTATTTCTTCATTGTTTAATGCAACCCATTCTTCTTTTTCTGTAAGTTCAGGAAGTTCAGTTAAAACATCTTCTCTTACTCTTCTTAAATATACTGGAGCAAGTTTTCTTTTAAATTCTTCAGCTTGTGCTATTGATCTATACTTTTCAATTTCTTTTGCTACATCTGATTGAAGACATTTAACTAGAAAACACATTTCATCAACATTATTTTCAATTGGTGTTCCTGTCATAAATAAAATTCTTAATGCTTTTTGTTTTACTGTAACTAAACTTTGTGTTCTTTGTGAGTTTGGATTTTTTACATAATGTGCTTCATCGCAAACCATAAAATCTATTACTGGCAATTCTAAATCATCAAGTTTTTTAATTGTTTCGTATGTTGTAACTAATACTCCACCATTTTCTTTCCATAAGTTAAAGTTTTCTTCATAGTCATCGCCATAACATTTTATTGGTGTAAGAGTAGAATTATTTTTTATTTCTCTCATCCAGTTAATTAAAACACTAAGTGGCGCTACTACTAAAAATTTATCTTTACCTTCACTGTGTAAGTGACACATAGTTGCTATTGCTTGCATTGTTTTACCAAGACCCATTTCATCACCAAGTAAAACTTTTTCTTGGCTAACAATATATTTTGTTCCGAATGTTTGATAAGGTCTTAGTGTTACATTTAAATCATCTAGATTTAAATTTACTCTATCAATTTCTTCAGCAAGTTCTACAGGAAGACCATTATATTTTTTGCTAATAGTACTAACACCTATGTCTAATGAATCAATAGTTGCAAATGTACTAGCACTATTTTGTTTAAATCTTTCCCATGTTTCTTCTTTAGAAACTTTTTTAGTTTGTTCTAAATTTTCTTTTACTTCATTATATTTCGATTCATAGTTTTCATTAGTGAATTTTTCAAGTTCATCAATTTCATTATATAATTCTTCTTTTCTTTCACGTGATGAAAACATCATTACAAATGGATTAGATAATCTATTTGCATCTTTATACAATGCTTTATAAGTCGTATCATTTTCTTTTAATGTATTTTTTAATCTAGAGATATTTTTATTATTCTTTTCTAATTGATATGTATCTCTAACAAGTTTTACATTTCTTTGTGATTTATCATCTGCATTAATATTTATATTTACATTTTCTTTTAGTTTGCTAGTAATAGTTTTGCAATTTTTATAAATCATTCTAGCATTCTTTTCGCCTATTCCATTAAGTGATTGTAATTTCTTAATAGATAGTTTAGAAACTTGATAAACATTTTTATAACCATTGGCTTTTAATGTAGAAATTTTTATACCACTCTTATCAAAATTTAATGTATCAACATCCATACTCTTTAATGTCTTAATTAAATTTTCTTGTTTAATTTTTTCTACACTTTTAGAAATTTCTTTCTTTAATTTTTTATTTTGCTTTTCTTCTTTCTTTATTAACTTTTTAATTTCTTTTCTTTTTCTTCTTATCTCGCGAAGTTTTCTTAAATATTCAAACATATGTTATCTCCAATTTTTAATATAAAAATATTATAACACAAAAAATACTTCACGCAATTAGCGTGAAGTATTCTTTCATTATTTAATTTTTAAAATAATCTTCCTTAGTCATAGAATAAACTGCAATATCTACAATACCCTGATTATTCTTAGCAGCCTGTCTTAGAATACCATCCATTTTTAAACCACATTTTTTCATTACTCTACCTGAATTAGGATTATTAATGTCGTGATCTAAACAAACTGAATTAACTTCTACTTCTTCAAAGAAGAAAGGTAATAAGGCAGCTAATGCTTCAGATGTATAACCCTGATGCCAATATTTTTTACTAATACAGTAACCAATTTCTACACGATCAACTTTTTCACGAACTTCAACTACTGAAATTGTACCAAATACTTCATCGGTATCCTTAAAGCAAATTGCCCACTGATAATAATCATCTCTTGAATATTCTTTAATCCAAGATTCAAAAATTGCTTTTGTTTGATCAGGTGACTTATGAGTAGGCCATGTAAGAAACTTTGTGACATCTGGATCACTACACCAGTTTTTAAATGCCATATCCGCATCGCTTAATTCTATTCTTCTAAGTTTTAATCTTTCTGTTAATATAACTTTCGTACCTTTATGATTCATAAACATCCTCCATTTGTATAGTGCTAATTATATCACAAAATAAATTAATAGTAACGCATAATGCGTCAATTTTCTTTACGATATTATATCTTAAATCAGGAGTTTTGTATACCCATTAAATTTAAAATATATATCATAATCAATAACTAAACATTGTTTATCAGTCATTGTTTTTTACCTCCAAAATTTTATGTTCTTGGCGTCATCAAATTAGTTGATGAATATCTCTTTAATCCTTTATTAAATAAAAAGAATGCCAAAGAAACATGTATTATTAAAGAAATAAGTAAAACAAGGAAAACTTTAATATCAAAGTTAAATATAAGATTACAAGGCAAATATACTGTAGATGCAACAGGTATTATAAAACTAATTATAAACTGTACACCTTTATCAAATATTTCTTTTGGATAAGTTGATACCGAAACTAGAATACTTATTAATGAATTAGATAAGCCATCTGATCTTGGTGATATAAATCCTAAGCATCCTGTTATTACTCCAAATGCTGCAAAGATTGTTCCACCCATCATAGAAAATATAATAAATAAAATCAATTCTCTTAATGATGATTTAATAAATATCATAATAACTAATCCATAAAGCATATCTCCAATTGCTGATACTCTTATCTTACTTGTTGCTACCATAAGAAGTACATTTTTAGGTTGTACTAGGAATGTATCAAGCAGTCCATTTGTTATAGTTTCATTCAAATCAAATGCACCGTAAAAGAAAAACATTCCGAATCCATATGTTGATGCACTCATTGCCCATAATTTTAATACACCGTTTAAAGTAATACCATTAATATCACTTTTAATACTAAAAATTACAAGCCACTGAATTATAAAGAATGCATTATTTAACATCATAAACAAAATATTCATAATAAATGAAGTTTTGTTTACCATCTGTTTCATTAAGTTGTACTTAATTGAAAGGCATGCTACCTTAAGATTATTTTTAACCGCCATTAACATTTACTTTCTTCTCTCCTTTTCGATAAACAAAACAACAAATAATAACAATTACTGCTAACTGAATTATTTGAGCTACTAAAACCGATTTGAAAATTTCAAAATCAAAATCAACTAATAGTTTTGTTGGACCATACACAATAGTATATATAGGTGTGAACTTAATAATTGTTTGAATTGTATTCGAATACATTTCTATAGGAAATACTGTACCAAACACAAGTAAAAATTTATCAAGCACCCAAAGAAATGGTTCTGGATCTTCAATATAAAATGAACTAACACTAATAGCTATTCTTAAAAAAATATTTATTAAGAATGCAAACACAATTACTATAAAAGCAAAAGGAATAGTTTTTAAGCTAAACGTTTCAAGTTTTCCTATCAATAATAGTCCTAGTGTAGTTGCTACAAATACTGAAGTAATAACCTTAAGCATAATGTTTCCAAAATATTGTGCTACACAATAGAATGGATAGAAATATGGTTTATTAATTTTATAAGCAATATTTCCAAATACAATATCCTCTTTTATACCTCTTGTTAAGTCTCTATTTTTCATTACTGTATAATATGCTTCTCCAATTAAAACATACCAAAGCATCATATTAAATGTGTATCCATTAATTATTTCATTAGGATCCTCATAAATATGTTTCCACAGATTAACGAATATAAAAACCATAAGTGTAAATCCAAAAAACTTCGATAATAATTCTCCAAGATACTGGAGTTTATCATTAAGTGTTGCTTCAAAAATTCGAAAATATTTTTTCATAAAATATCCTCCATTAGTTACTCTGATAGATTTCCTTTATTACACTTTCAAGAGAAACATCAGATACCGAAATATCTGAAATTTCATTTTCAGGAATCAAATGAAAAATATCTGTTACATTAAGACATTTAAGATCTAAAGAAAGTTTTAAATATTCTTCCTCTCTCTTCAAAATATCAATTCCTTCTTTAGCAACAAAATCAACTTCACAATTAGTTCTTAACTTAATAATTTTTTTAGTGAAGTATTTTCTTCTAATCTCCATCATGCTATCATCTGTAACTATCTCACCATTGTTAATAATAATTATACGTTCACAAAGTTTCTGAATATCGCCAATGTCATGACTAGTTAAAAAGATTGTAAGGTTATACTCCTTATTCATCTTCTTAATCAAGTATCTAATCTTATCTTTAACAATTGGATCAAGTCCTATTGTTGGCTCATCAAGAAAAAGTATTTTTGGTTTATGAATCAATGATGCAATAATTTCGCATCTAATTCTCTGGCCAAGTGATAAATTTCTAACTGGTGTATTCATAATATCATCCAGTTCAAAAAGTTCATTGAACTCTTTGATTCTTTCTTCAACTTCATCATCAGGAACATCATATATCGAACCAAAAAACTTAAAGTTATCATATGGTGTTAAGTGAGTCCAAAGCTGCTCTTTCTGTCCAAAAACAGTTCCTATGCTCTTTGCAAGTTTCTTTCTATCTGTTGATGGATCGATACCCATAATTTTAATATCGCCTTCATCTCTTTCTAAGATACCTGTAAGCATTTTAATTGTTGTACTTTTTCCTGCACCATTAGGTCCAAGGAATGCAACTATCTCACCTTCTTCAACATCAAAAGTGATATCATTAACTGCTTTCTTAATTTCATACTCTGATTTTACGAGTGACTTTAAAGATCCCTTAAGACCTTTTTCTTTGATACGAGTTTTAAAACTCTTTGATAAGTTCTTTACTTCAACTGCTTTCATAGTTCCATCCTCCATTTAAAAACCAATTTACCTTATCTTATATCCTTTATATTTACTTTTCTTCATAGTGTTACTAACAACACCAAAGAAAATATATCTCATTAATATTATCTAAAAAAATGTATAAAAAAAATGCGACGTCAACTAGCATTAGCTACTAGTGACTCCGCATTACTCTATTGCGTGTAAAATAATTTCTTATTCCTAACCAGCTCGTAAATTATTAAGTAATTTATTTATGGTTACTCACTTATTATTAAACGTTGTTATTTATTTCTTATTTGAATGTACTATTATAATAACACAAATTGGTAATATTTGTCAATAACTATTTTATTATTTTTTATTTTTTTATTTATTATATAAAAAAATACGCTTATTAATCTTTGCTATCCTTTTACTGGTGAGCGGTTTAGAACATAAAAAAGGAAGATTTTAAAATCTTCCTTCATTATATATATACTTTATTTAATTCTAGAAATCTTTCATAATTTCTTCCCAAGGAAGATTTAGATCGTTTCTACCAAAGTGACCATAACTTGCAGTTTGTCTGTAAATTGGTCTTCTTAAGTTGAATCTTTCTATAATTCCTTTTGGTGTTAAATCAAGTTTTGCAATCTTATCTTCAATATCTTCTAGTGGAATATTTTCTGTTGAGAATGTATTAACGTTTACTGATACTGGTTGTGCTTTTCCAATTGCATAAGCAAGTTGTACTTCACATTGTGATGCATATCCATGAGCTACTACATTCTTTGCAATGAATCTTGCCATATAAGCTGCAGATCTATCAACTTTTGTTGGATCTTTTCCACTAAAGCATCCGCCTCCGTGAGCAGCATGTCCGCCGTATGTATCAACGATAATTTTTCTACCTGTTAAACCTGTGTCTCCAGCAGGTCCACCAATTACGAAGTTACCTGTTGGGTTTACTAGATATTTTGTATTATCATCTATTAAATCTTGTGGTACTACTTCTTTAATTACTTTTTCAATTATATCTTTTTCTATAACTTCATGTGCGATTGGGTCATGTTGAGAAGATATTAAAACAGTATCGATTCTTCTAATCTTTCCGTTTTCATATTCTAGTGTAACTTGGCTCTTTCCATCTGGTCTTAAATATGGTATTACTCCATTCTTTCTTACTTCAGTTAATTTTAAACATAACTTATGAGCAAGTACTAAAGATAATGGCATTAATTCTTTTGTTTCATTACATGCATAACCAAACATTAAACCTTGGTCACCAGCTCCTCCTGTATCTACTCCCATCGCGATGTCTGGTGATTGTCTATGAATCTTAATTAACATTTCACAATTTGATCCATTGAAACCATATTCATCTTTATTATAACCTATTTCATTAATTACATTTCTTGCTACGCTTTCAACATCAACGTAAGCGTTTGTACAAATTTCACCCATTACTCCTATAAAGTTTTCTGTTGCAAATGTTTCGCAAGCAACTCTTGAATTTGGATCACCTGCTAAATATGCATCAACTAATGCATCTGATATTTGGTCACAAACTTTATCTGGATGTCCTTCTGTAACACTTTCAGATGTAAAGAAATATCTACTCATTTTTACCCACCTCTTTTTCAACTACATTTTTGTGATATCTTTCGTCAATAAATTTATTAACTAAATCTGCGATGACAACATATGTAGGAACTGCTAGGAACATTCCAAGTACTCCGCCAAGTGCTCCACCAACTAAAATTGCAAAGATAACTGCTATCGGTTTTACACCAATTGCGTCACCTAAAACTTTTGGTCCTAAAATTGAACCATCAAATTGTTGTAATAAGAATATCAATAGTAATACTGGAATTGTCATTGCTGGGTTGTATAAGAATACAAGTATACCAACTGGTATAGCTCCCATGAATGGTCCAACATACGGAATGATATTTGTAAGTCCAATTATTACTGCAAATATTAATCTATATTTGATTCCTAAAATTAAGAATCCAAGATATGATAACAATCCAATAATAATTGAATCAACAACTTTTCCTATGATAAATTTATCAAATGTTTTTGTAACTGTTTTACAAAATTCAAAAAACTTATCTGCTTTTTCTTTTTTAACAAATGATAAAATTACTTTCTTTATATATGCACCTAAGTTTTCTTTATCAACTAAGATGTAGAATGAAATAATAATACCAAGTAATCCATTAATAAGAGCTGATGTAAAACTTGCAATGTTTCCAAGTAAGTTTACTACTGCTCCTTCTTTTGCAATGAATTCTGATATTGCTTTTGATATTTCATCACCAAAGTCTATATCTGAATTTAAATTAAAATTTAAACCTGCACTTTCAATTAATGTTTGTGCTTTATCTATATTTGCTGGTAAGTTATTTTTAAATTCAACAATTGAATCTTCAATTGCTGGAACTAAATATACACCTGCAAGACAAATTAAACTTATTGCTATTAAATATACAATTGTAACTGATATACATCTAATAATTTTATTAGGTCTTCCTTTTGTAAATAAATTTGCAAAGTCAGTTTCAATAAAATTAACAGATGAGTTTAAAATAAATGCAATTAATGCACCTATTGCAAAAGGAACTATCATCTTCCATATCCATCCTAGGAATACTCCTATACCAACGAATATTGGACCAATGTTATCAACTAGTTTAAATACAACGATAGCAAATGCTATCAAGATCATTAAACTAACCATCATCCTTTTGTACTTTAAAAAATTATTTTTTAACATACATCCACCTTAATATATATTTTTTTATTTTGTATAACCAGAAACTTTTCTGATTTCACTTACTGTTTCTTTCATAACTTCTGCTACATATTTTGCATCATTAATATCTGTATAACGTGAAAAACTAATTCTTATACTTGATTCAATATCTTCTTTAGGAAGATTAATTGATATTAATGTTCCACTTGCATTTTGTTTTGACGCATTACATGCAGAACCTGCACTTACATATACACCTTTTTCCGATAATGCATTTATAAGTATTGCAGCTTTGATTCCTTTAATATGAATATTCAATATATGATATGCTCCTTCATCAAGTGATGGACCATTTAAATATACATCATCAATATTAGACGATATTTCATTAAAGAAAGTTTCTTTTACTCTTTTTAAATAATCAACTATTTCTTCATGATGTTCTCTCATATATTTTGCAGCTTCTCTTAATGAAATAATTCCAGGTACATTTTCTGTTCCTGATCTTAAACCATTTTGTTGTCCGCCACCATATACAATATTTTTTATTTTAATTCCGCTTCTAACAAAAAGTGCACCAACACCTTTCATTGAATGAATTTTATGTCCCGATAAAGATAATAAATCTATCTTATCTCTCTTAACATTGATTTCATATTTCGCAAATGATTGAATTGCATCAACATGAAATAATGTATTAGGATTTACTTTCTTAATTAGTTTTCCTATTTCTTCAATGTTTTGTATTGTACCAATTTCATTATTAACATGCATTATGCTAACAAGAATTGTATCTTCTCTTATTGATTTTTTTAATTCATCTAAACTTACATATCCTTTTTCATCAACATTTAAAAATGTAATTTCAAATCCTTGATTTTCAAGTTCTAAAACTGTATTACGTAATGATGAATGTTCTATGTTTGTTGTAATAATATGTTTGCCGTTTCTTTTATTAGCATTAGCTACTCCAAAGATTGCAAGATTGTTTGATTCTGTTCCTCCACTAGTAAAAATAATTTCATTTTGTTCTGCATTAATTACTTTACTAACTTCATACTTTGCTGTTTCAATTTCACGTTGTGCATTAACTCCAGCAAGATGAATTGCAGATGGATTTGCATAATTTTCTATACAATTTTTGAATGCAGCATCTAATGCTTCTTTGCACACCATTGTGCTACCAGCATTATCTAAATATACTGTTTTCATTTTTTATCCTTTATTAATTTATTTCTTTTCGTTATTAAATTTTTCTTTTCTTCTTAACATTACTTGTGTATCAAAAATATATTTTCTAATCGCTGTTTCATCTTTTTCATCAAGATCAATAAACTTACAACCATAGAACCACATTCCTGATTCAAGTTTTTCTTTTCTCATTATTTGAAGAACAATATTTAAATTCATTCCTGCAATATCAACATTTAAAAAGAATGAACTTCTTGAAGGAAATTCTCTTACGCATTCAATTGACATACCTGTTGCACTTACGTTAGTTACTTTACAATCAAGTTCTAAACTAACTGGAAGTAATGCTCCAAGTTCATCATATGTAGCTGTTAATTTTGCATCTATTAATGTATCTATTCTTACATCTTGTCTTGAATAAGCCATAATCGTCTCCTTTATATAACTTTTCATTATTAATTATGACACAACTAATTTATTTGTAAACATAAATACAATACTTTTATTGTATTTTTTGCCTTATATTTTCTAAGATTATTGAGATTTATTAGTCAAAAAAATATACCTCGCAAGAGGTATATTTTTATATCAATTTTATTATCTTTTAAATTATTCTTCATCAAGATTAATAACTGGCATTTCCATATTAATCTTAAATTTTTCTTTGAAGAATTTTGATAAATCTTCAATTTTAATTCTTTCTTGAGTCATTGTATCTCTATCTCTTACTGTTACTGCATGATCTT
>JAKSVV010000031.1 GCA_024407775.1 Clostridia bacterium | reverse complement strand
AAATAAAAAAAGTGCAATCATCTTTTTTGATTACACTTTTATAGTACCAAAAAGATGAACCCTTATAATTAAATCGCCAAACTCAACATAAGGAGGTCCATCTATGAGTAATTATAGTCGAAAAATGTTTAGATTTAAAGAGTTAAACGTAAAAGAAATAAAAAATTATGAAATGGAGACAATTTTAAAAGTCGAAATGCCAGTCAAAAAACACATCTGTCCTTGGTGTAGCAAAACAACACAGATGATTCACGATTATCTTCCTGAAAGAAAAATCAAAGACATTCCGTTTGGCAAAATTAAAACAACTTTGATTTATAAACCAAGAAGATATCATTGCACTTGTGGAAAAAACTTTTTAGAGAACTGTGAAGAAATAATTCCACGTTACAAAATGACTAAGAGATTTATTGATTTGATAATTGAAGAAACACGTTCTCTAAAAAGTTTTAAATCAATAGCAAATGATTTAGGAGTATCACCAACAACCGTAATAAGAATATTTGATAACATTGAATATGAACAAGGGAATATTGGTGAAATTGTTTGCATTGATGAATTCAAAGGTAATCTTGGAGGACAAAAATATCAAGCTGTAATGGTTGATCCACAAACAAGTAAAATTACAAACATGCATCGCAATAGATATAAATGGGAACTTAATAATGTTTTTAAAGAAATACCAAAACAAGAACGATACAAAGTGAAGTTTTTTATTTGCGATATGTGGGATTCTTATATTGAACTTGCACAGCATTTCTTCCCAAAGGCAGAAATAATTGTTGATAGATTTCATTACACAAGATACGTAACTAAAGCAATGAATGATATAAGAGTTGAAATTCAGAAAACAGTTGGAAAAGATCTAAGAGTTCATATGAAGCATTCAAGAGCATTACTACTTGGAAGAAATGAAAAAGTCCTAAAGATAGATAAATATGATGCACGAACACAACTTTACGAAATGCTAAACTTAAGTCCTAAGCTAACAACTGCTTATCAACTTGAACAAGCATGGTATAAGGTTAATGATTCAAAAGACAGAATGGAAGCAAAAATAAATATGTACAGATTTTATGATTTAGTTGCATCAAGTAATTTAAAAGAATTTCAAAGTGTTGTAGAAACATTTAAAAATTATGAGAAATATATACTAAACTCTTTCTTAACAAAATACACAAATAGTTATGCAGAAGGAGTTAACACATTAATCAAAACGTTTAAGCGAATCGGTTTTGGTTATAGAAATTTAAGAAGATTTAGAAATAGAATTATGCATTATCAAAATGCTTAATTTCCAATTTTAAAAAATAACCCGCTTGGGTTTGTTTGCTATGCAAAATTTTTCTCAAAAAACATATCAAAATAAAACCTAATAAAAAACGATTAAATTATAAGACAAAAAAAGGAGTGTAGAAAATCTACACCCCAATTCTTGACATAGAGCCATAATAAATATGATTATGAATTAATTTGCATATTAGACACACTTTTTGTGTGTCTTTTTTATTTTTAAAATGATATAATAAAAATATATAAGAAAGGAGAAATAGTTATTTATGATTAGTACAAATTTCATTAAGAGTGTAAAACTATTTTTAGATAAAGCACCTAAAGATTCTTATTTTAGAAATTTAAAAATATTTAAAGATGTAAAAGAAATAGATTTGTCTAGCAAGATAACTATTTTTACAGGAGAGAATGGTAGTGGTAAAACTACACTTCTTGAAGCCATTGCTACTAGATATGGTTTTAATAGAGAAGGCGGAACTTTAAATTATAATTTTGTAACTAGAGAAAGTTATAAAGATATGGATAAGTACATTGAACTTGTTAAAGGAATATCTATGAAATCATTTGGATATTTTTTTAAAGCAGAAAGTTTTTATAATGTACAAACTGCACTTAGTGAATATGATAAAGGAAATAATAATGGACCGACATTCGGAAGAGATCTTTCAGAGTTTAGTCATGGTGAAAGTTTTATAGAGTTCTTTAGTAAGTATGTTGATAAAGGATTATATATTTTAGATGAACCAGAAAGTGCGTTATCACCTAATAATCAAATTAAACTTTTATGTATAATTCAAGAAGCTTTAAAACAAGATGCACAATTTATTATAGCTACTAACTCACCAATCTTACTTAGTATGCCAAACACAACTATATATAATTTTTCTGGTGAGAAAATTGCTAAGTGTAATTATGAAGATACAGATGCATATAAGATAACAGAAAACTTTATTAATCATAAAGATATTTTTCTTGATGAACTATTAAAGTAATAAATTATGGAGACAATATGTCTCCTTTTTTAATATAAAAAATAAATTTAGTTATTGAAAAAAATCTAGCTTCGTGATATATTAATCATCGATGTATATTGTTGCTAGATAAACTAGTATTACTTTCCGGAGGGTAAAGGAATGAATGCTTTTAGAAGAGAGTGGGTTAATAGTGTTAAACCTTTTGCTAGTGAATGCGTAGATAGAAAATATATTGACCTTGTCAATGTAGTTAGTAAGAGAAGATCTCTTACACAAAATGAATACGCATATGTAAAAGTAATCCGCGAAGAATCAAAAGACCTTGATGCTATGCTTGAAATTCATAAATCAATTATACTTATTGATGCAGCATTGTATAAGGATAATGTTTCTGAAGCAAATGATTTAGTAAGAACACTGCATGATTATTTATCTACTTATGAGATGCGTGAAAAGCTTAAGGAGTTCCCGGATTCTAAGGAACTATTAAATTATAATAAGCTGCGTGATAAACTTAGTAGATTAAATATTATTTATGGACTCATGTGCTAAAAGAAAAAGCGAATGCAAAAATGCATTCGCTTTTTTGTGTGTAAAATTTGTCTTGTAATAAAGATTTTAAGGCTAGTAATGTGATTGACAATAATCAAAATGGAACATATACTAATAATAAAGGAAACAATGTTTCCTATCATTAATTAGTAGAGGTTTTTTATGCAAGTAAAATTTAAGTTATTAAAAAAAGAGCACGAGTATATTGAAGATGCAATATGGGAGTTTCCTTCATTTACATTTGAACAATCTGCTAAACTTCAAGATTTTGGTGCTGATGATGGAGATGTTACTTTTGTACAATCAAATGATTTAAATAATTATTCTAAAAATGTTAATGTAATATGTCATAGTTTTACTCAAAATAAGACTATTGAATTATCATACGATGAATATTTGTATTATTTATGTGAATTCAAAAAAATATTAGAAAAATTTGATTCAAATTTAAAAGGTAAATATGATTTTTACATTGATGAATTTAAAAAGAAAACTGGCGTAACAAAACCAGCTAGAAGAAAATTTTTTATCTTCTAAAATTTAAAGACAAATTAAATTTTATTAAATGATATTACAAAAAGAGAGAGTATAAATTTTTTTCATACTCTCTTTTTAATGACATCATATTAAATTCTTAAATTATTCTTTTTTACTTAAGATAAAATATGTGATCATGTATGCAAATAATCCGATGCACATAATACCGCTAAGAATTGTTTGAAGTGTTGATAACTCCATAGCTATTGCATAGATTAAAATTGCAAGAGAAGAGAACTCCATAAAGATATAACTTACAATAGCAGATTTACCTGCGATGTAATTTACTCTTTCATCGTTTACTCTATTTAAATATTTTTCTCTTGTTTTTGGTTTCATCCAGCATAATATTAATCTAATTAATTTAATAAGCATAATTGCACCCATTAAAATACCAAGTCCAAGTACAGGTTCGTTATTTGTAACTACTCCTAGAATAATTAACCCAACTGGAAGTAAAAATAATAATGCGTTCCATAAAATGTTTGCTTTAAGTTTGTTCATAAACTTTTCCTCCTTTTAATTATCTTTTTCTTCATTATAGATAAATATATCTTCAATTTTTTTATCAAAGTACTTTGCTATTTTAAAAGCAAGTGTAATAGATGGATTATATTTACCCTTTTCTATTGAGATAATTGTTTGTCTTGATACGCCAACAATACTAGCTAGATCTTCTTGGCTTACCTTCTTTTCTTTTCTTAGAGATTCTACATTGTTTTCCACTTATACCTCCTTAAAAACGATGTCAAGTTAACTTTACATTTATATAATACACCCAATTTAAAAATATGTCAAGTTTCCTTTACATTATTTTTTGATATTTTTATATAAACTTATATATCTGGATCAAATTATGTATATACAAATGTATATATAATATGAAGGAAAAAATCGATCTTTTTTAAATAATACTGTGCAAATATAGTAATCATAATGCTTTGCAATTTTTGACCTTGTACTAATATAGGAAAAGCCTAAACTTTTTTAATAAAATTAACAAAAAGTATTGATTTTTAGATAATTCTATGTATAATGTAAGTATCAGGAAGATTAGAAATAGATTTTCATGGATGTATATTAATTTTATAGATTAAGGTCTCATGTGGGACATTATGAAGTAAAATTGGTTTACATAATGTGAATTTATATCTAATCTTTTTTCTTTGCGAAAAAAGAGGATATATGTGGATAACTTATCCGGGAGGCCAGGATAATTGTGGATAACATAAAAATAAAGTCTTGAAATCCACTATTTATGTGCCTTAGAAGAAATTGACTAAAATAAGACACTTATCCACAGTTTTTGACGACTTTTCAACATTAATAAACAAAGGTAACAAATTTTAGGTTTATTATTGTTTAACTAGATTTTTATGTATTTTGGGTAATGTATATTAAGAAAGGAGAGGGGTAATGGCTAATTTAATAGGTAATAAATCTGGCGCTATTGTTCTTGAAACAAACAAGGGCTTACTTCAGATTTATTTAAAAGATGGTATGAGTATAGTTACATTAGAATCATCAAGAAACTTAGTGACATATGCTAAAAGCTTTGATCTAAATGGCGTAATTAGTCCATTTACTTCACTAGTTTCTCGTATGCTTCCTAATAATTTAGCTCTAAAAGTAATTGGTCATGAATTTGGTAAGAGAGAAAATATTGTTCTTGAAGATAATAACTCTAGCTTATCACTTCATAATGAAGGAATTAAAAAAGGTAATAAAGTCGTTGGCTTTAGTACTTATAATAATATTAAAGTTGATAATCTATTTGAAGAATTTGATCGTGATCCAAAAATCTTCTCTGGATTCTGTAACTATAAGATTGATAGTTTAGGTAACATTGAAGATGTTGAAAAAGATTTACTTAAAAAATGTTTTGTTCCAAGTATATCTATTTCAAGTTTAATGGAAAATGAAAAAACACATGATGCTTTAATGAAAGAAAGTGCATGTGAAAAATATTTATCAAAAATTTATAAAGACTATTCAAAAGAACATGCTGATGAACTTGATGATATTCAAAGAATTGGCTTTAAGAAAATTAAAAATTTATACAGTGAAGTTAATGATGCATTAAGTGATGGTAAAAAAGAAGACATGCTTGATACATTAGAAAGAGCAAAGACAACAATAGTTGCTCGTAACTCATCTATACCTAACATTATGGAATATATAAATGATTCTCGTATTGAAGGTAACTATGAAAGCGAAGATGTAAATAGAGCACTTGGTATGCTTTATGTTTATGAAAAAATAAAACTATATGAAAAAACAAATGATGTTGAAGATAAGTTTAAGGCTTATGAAGTTGATCCTAAACTTATGAAGATACTAAGTGAAGATATAGCAAAGAGCTATAAGAAAGAAGAAAGAGTTAATTTTGAAGAAATGCTTCCTATACAATTTGTAAGAACTAGAGAAAAAATTATGGAAGTAACTGATTTAGAAATGGCCAAAGTTGATGGAGTACTAAAGAGATATGTTGACTTACTAGAATCTATGAACTTTACTAATGATGAAAAAACACAAGATGATGATGAACTTGGTGTTATCATTAAAAACTATGAAAACTATTTAGAAGAAGGAGTACTAGCAAGTTTAGGACTGCCTGAAGGTGATGGCTTCATAACTATGTTTAGAAACTCTATTAAGAATGATATTATTAGACAAAAAATAAATTGTGATGATGTTATCACATTTAGTTATATTGATGAAGAAGAACAAGAATTAGAGACAGGAAAGAAACATGAATATAATTATATAGTAAGTGGTGAAGACATTAAAATTTATAAAGACAATCAAGATAATGGCATAATGAGTGTTAGTGATATGCATGAAAAATATGAAAAGTATGTTGATGAAGATGATGTTAAAAAACAATCATTATCTAGACTTGCTAATAAGACACACTTTATCTTTGTACCAGAAGATGCTGGTATCACTAATATTGAAAAAGAATATAGAACAGAAAACATTGTTAATGATACAATCTATATGATAAAGACTGTTGAAAGTGAAAAAGATATTCCAAGAAAAGCATACTTAAAAGATATATCACAAAATCTTGGAGACTCTTCTGATAAAGCAAGAAGCTTAGATATGGAAGAAGTAATATTCTCAACACCTGCTAATAAAGTTCTTGATAAGATTCAAGAAACATTAGCACCTGATAGTGATGAAGAATTATTAAGTGAATCTGATCTTGAAGAAATTGCAGATCTAGCAGCTGATGAACTTGATGATGAAAATGTCACTGATGAAATTTCTAATATTATTCAAGATGAAGCAGCAAATAGTGAACCAGTATTAGAATAAAAAAATAAATCAAATTTCATTTAGAAATTAAACTAATCCTTAATCAAATATATTAGTCCTATGATAGAGATTCGTAGGACTTTTTTATTGCAATTTTTTAATAAAAATTAAATTAAAAAATGCCTTTACATGAAAATTAAAAACCATATAATGAAGGGGATAAAATTATAAAAAGAAGGCGATATTATTGGAAGATAAATTCATTGATTTAAAAGAATACAATAAACAAGAGACAAATCTTAATGAAAATATTTATGATTATATTCCTAAAGATAAATTAGAAAAAGCAGCTAGCGTTATTAATGATGGAGGATTAGTTTTATTTCCTACTGAAACAGTATATGGTATAGGTGCTGATGGATTAAATAGTGATGCAGTAGGTAATATTTTTATTGCCAAAGGAAGAGCACAAGATAATCCATTAATACTTCATGTTTCTAATATGGATATGATTAAACGTATTACTAAAAATATCAATGAACTTGAAATGAAATTAATAAATAGATTTATGCCAGGACCTTTTACTATTGTTCTTGATAGAGTAGATATAGTTCCTGATAGAGTAACTGGAGGACTTAACACAGTTGGTGTTCGTATGCCTAGTAATGTTATTGCAAGAGCATTAATTGAAACTGCTAATACTCCTATTGCTGCACCAAGTGCAAATATATCAGGTCGTCCTAGCGGAACTAATGTTAATGATATTTTTGAAGAACTAAATGATAAAGTTGATTACATTATAGATGGTGGTGATACATTCGTTGGACTTGAATCAACAGTTGTTAGAGTATGTGATGATAAAGTTAGAATATTAAGACCAGGCAGAGTTACTAAAGAAGAACTTGAAGAAGTTTGCGAAGTAATAGTTGATGAAAATATTTTATCTAAACTTACAAATGATAAACCTGTCATGAGCCCTGGTATGAAATATAGACACTATGCACCTAAGTCAAATTGTATTTTAGTTTATAGTGATGACTATAAAAAATTAACTAATGAAATGATTAATCAAGGTAAAAATTTTGATAATATAGTTTATATTTGTACAAAAGAAAATGAAGAAGAATTAATAAATGAATCAATAAATTTATCTAACGATAAAAATAAAAATATTCATACACTTATAGCAGGATCAAAAGATAACTTAGATGAAATAGGTAAAAATATTTTTTCACTTTTAAGACAAGTTGATAAATATAATCCAGATATAGTAATCGTTGAAGGAGTAACTACAAATGGATTCGGTCTTGCAATTATGAACAGATTAATAAGAGCTTGTTCACACAATTACGTTGAAGTTTAACAAATTAAATTATTGTAATAACTAAAAAATATTTGTAAAAAATTACATGCAATTTTTATAAAATTATACTTTAATTTTTTAAACTAATTTGATAGAATAAATTAAAAATTATGAAAGGAGCAAAAGCTATGGCAAAATCAATACTTGATGTGTTCGACATTAAAAGTGATGGACTTAAAAAATATAAATGTATTAGCGTTGATAAAGTTGATATTTTAAAAGAAGAAGCAAAATTAAAAGTACAAGCTACTACAACAGCTTTTGTTTCTCAAAAAGAAATTGATTATTTAAAAAATACAATTGAAAAGAAAAATAATAATAAATTTGTTTGTGACATCATCATGAGATATGAAATCGAAGGTGATAATAGAAATTTATTTATTGAAGATTATTTTGATTGGTTAATATCTGGTCTTCGTGCTAAAAGACCAATCATGTATACAATCTTATCAAGAGCTAATAAAGAAATTACTGATGATAAAATTGTATTTAGTGTAAGTGATATTGCAAAAGATACTTTAAATAAAAATGAATTTGTTCAAAGAGTTCAAAAAGATTTATATAGTAAATACGGAATTAATATTCGTGTTGAATATAAAATTATAGAAGATGAAGATGATGCTATTAATAGCGAATTCGAACAAATACAAAGAGATGAAATTCTTAAAAATAGAATTGGTGAAAATGCAACAACATTAGTTACAAATAATTCTCGTCCTCAAAATAATTTTGGATATCAAGGACCAAAGAGAATGGTTGTTGAAGATGTTGATAAAAAAGAAAACGAAGATGAAAGAGATAAAACTTTAATCATTGGTGGTAAGATTTCTGCTGATGCAAACTTCATTGACTTATCAACTATTAATGATTATCAAGGATCAAATGTTTACACTAAAGGTGAAGTTTTTTATGTTGAAGAAAATGAAACTAAATCTGGAAAGATGATTGTTAAATTTTATATAACAAATTATAAACAAAGTGTAACTTGTAAATTCTTTGCGACTAAAGAAAAATATGATAGAGATGTTAAACTTAATTTTTATAATGATAAAGGAAAACTTAAAAAAGGTTTACCATTAAAAATTTATGGTACATATGATTATGATGATTACGAAAAAGAAAGTTTAATTAGTGCGCGTCAAATTCAAATTGGTGAACCATTTGAAAAGAGATGTGATAATTATGAAGGAGAAATGAAAAGAATTGAACTTCATATGCACACAGAGATGAGTGACATGGATGCATTATGTCCTGCTGATGAAATTATTTCAACAGCATCAAGATGGGGACATAAAGCAATTGCTATTACTGACCATGGTAACGTTCAATCATTCCCAATAGCTGAACACAATAAAGGTGATATGAAAATTCTTTATGGTGTTGAAGCATATTTAGTTGATGATGTATCAGGTAATGTTAGATGCGTTGATGGAGATCAAAGTTATTCTATCGATGATGAAGTAGTAGTATTTGATATTGAAACAACAGGATTTAATAAAACAAATTGTAAGATAACTGAAATTGGTGCAGTTAAAGTTAGTGGTGGAAAAATAATTGATAGATTTAGTTCATTCGTAAATCCAGAATGTGCTATTCCTGAAAGAATTGTTGAATTAACACACATAACTGATGACATGGTAAAAGATGCACCAACAATTAAAGATGTATTACCTAAGTTCTTAGAGTTCATAGGTGATAGTCCAGTTGTTGCACACAATGCATCATTCGATACTGGATTTATTAGATACAATGCTCAAGAATTAAAATTAAAATTTAATCCTATTATCATTGATACACTTCAGTTATCAAGAAAATTATTCCCTGAATTACCTAATCATAAATTAGATACATTAGTAACCCATCTTCATGTTGTTAACATTGGAGCACACCGTGCTGTTAATGATGCTGAAGCAACAGCTGAAGCTTATTTAAAGATTGTTGAAATCTTAAAAGAAAAATATGAAATAAAAGATACTAATGAAGTTAATATGAAACTTGGTGGAGTTGATCCTACAAGTTTAAAACCATATCACTGTATTATCTTTGCTAAAAATACTAAAGCTATTAGATACCTTTATATTTTGGTAAGTGATGCACACGTAAAATATTTTAAACGTTTCCCTCTTACACCAAAGAGTGAAGTATTAAAATATCGTGAACATTTTATTATAGGTAGTGCATGTGAAGCTGGTGAATTATATCAAGGTATGCTTAGCGGAAAGAGTGATGATGAATTAAAAGACATTGTAGATTTTTATGATTACTTGGAAATTCAACCATTACAAAATAATGCTTTCATGCTTGATAAAACAGTTCACTATGATAGAAAAGGAAATGCAAAAGAAGATAAATATCCAACTGTGCAAACTGAAGAAGACTTAAGAAATTATAATAGAAGAATTTGCGCACTTGGTGAAAAATATAATAAACCAGTTGTAGCTACAAGTGATGCTCACTTCCTAGAACCTAATGAAGATATTGCTAGAAAAATTATTTTAGCAAGTAAAGGTTATGATGATGCAGATCGTGATAGTGGTTTATATTTAAAAACAACACAAGAAATGCTTGATGAAATGAGTTATCTTGGTGAAGAAAAAGCATATGAAGTTGTAGTTAAAAATACTAACTTAGTTGCAGATATGATTGAAGACACATGTCCTCTATCACCTGATAAAGCAACTCCATATTTCGATCACTGTGAAGAAGACTTTAGACAAATTTGTGATGAGACAGCTCATGCAATGTATGGTCCAAATCTTCCTGTTCAAGTTGAAGAAAGATTACAAATCGAAAGAGACTCAATCATTGAAAATGGATATACAGTTCTTTACATGATTGCACAAAAACTTGTTAAGAAATCAAATGATGATGGATACCTTGTTGGTTCCCGTGGATCCGTTGGTTCAAGTTTTGCTGCAACTATGAGTGGTATTACTGAAGTTAATCCATTACCTGCACACTATGCTTGTCCAAATTGTCACTATGTTGAATTTGATAGTGAAAGAGTAAAAGCATTCGCTGGTATGAGCGGATGTGATATGCCAGAAGCTAATTGTCCGAATTGCGGAACAAGATTAAATAAATGGGGACATGATATTCCGTTCCAAACATTCTTAGGATTTAATGCTGATAAGGAACCTGATATCGACCTTAACTTCTCTGGTGATTATCAACCAAAAGTTCACGCTTATACTGAACAACTATTTGGAAAAGGACATGCTTATCGTGCTGGAACAATTGGTACACTAGCTGATAAGACAGCATATGGTAGTGCAAAAAAATATTTTGAAGAAAGAAATCAAGCAGTAAGTAAAGCGGAATTACAAAGAATAATAGATAGAGCAGTTGGCACAAGAAGAACAACAGGACAACACCCTGGTGGTATCGTTGTACTTCCTAAAGATAGAGATATATATGATTTCTGTCCAATACAATGGCCAGCAAATGATATGACAGCAGCACTTGAAACAACACACTTTGACTATCACTCAATTGACTCTAACTTATTAAAACTAGATATACTTGGTCATGATGACCCAACAATGATTAGATTCCTTGAAGACATAACAGGTATGGATGCAAAATCTATAGAACTTGGTGACCCAGGAGTTATGGGATTATTTAAAGGTCTTGATACATTAAAAGTTATGCCAAAAGGAGAAAGACAAATTCCTTATGAAGTAGTTAATGATATAAATGCACCGGGTGTTAAGAGTGAAGATATCGATGGAGTTAAACTAGGAATTTTAGGAGTACCTGAATTCGGAACACCATTTGCTATGCAAATGGTTATCGATACAAGTCCTGAATCATTTAGTGACTTAGTACGTATCTCTGGTTTAAGCCATGGTACTGACGTTTGGCTTGGTAATGCACAAACATTAATTCAAGAAGGAAAAGCAAAACTATCAGAATGTATCTGTTGTCGTGATGACATCATGATATTCTTAATTAATAAAGGACTAGAAAAAGGATTATCATTTAAGATCATGGAAAGTGTAAGAAAAGGAAAAGGTCTTACACCTGAAATGGAAGAAGCAATGATTAATAATGGAGGACTTCCAGATTGGTACATTGATTCTTGTAAAAAAATTAAATACATGTTCCCTAAAGCACACGCTGTTGCATATGTTATGATGGCATGGCGTATTGCATGGTTTAAAGTTTATATGCCACAAGCATATTATGCAGCATTCTTAGGAATAAGAGCTAAAGCATTAGACTATGAAAAAATGTGTAACGGAAAAGAACGTGTTGAAAAAGAAATGGCAATCTTAAAAGAACAACAAGCACAAAAAATAATTTCAAATAAAGATGAAGATTTACTTGGAGTATTAAAAATAGTTCAAGAATTTTATGCAAGAGGATTAGAATTTGCAAAAATAGATTTATATAAATCTAAAGGTAAACTATTCCAAATTACAGAAGATAATAAAGTGTTACCATCATTCATGGCTATACCAGGACTTGGTGAAAACGTAGCAATGGCCATTGAAGAAGAAGCTAAGAAAGCACCATTTGCAACTATAGATGAATTTGTTGAAAGAACAAAAGCAAATAAAACAGTAGTAGAAATTTTAAAACAAAATGGAATCTTAGATGGTATACCAGAATCAAATCAAATATCTTTATTTGATATGGGATTTTAAAAATTAAATTTTAAAATTTAAAAAAAATAAAAATAAAATTTTGAAAATAAAATTTAAAAAATAAAAATTTATAAAATAAAAAAATCACTTCGAAAAAATATTTTGAAGTGATTTTTTATTTTTGTCTTCTATGAACAAATTCTGTTATAACTTTACTATCAGGTAATCTATTTGTTTCTTCTAAAACCTTTTTAATTTTATCACTAGCTTCTTTTGATAATGAATCGTAACTTAATCTAAATGCCCAATCATTTTCATCAGTGCCTGGAAGGTTCATTCTTGCTTCATTTCCGAGTTCTAATATATCTTGCATTGGAACAATGAATGTATTAAATTTTGTATTACTACTTAATTTAATAATATCATAAACTGATAAATCTTTTGGATTTATTTTTAAGAATGATGCTAGTTTAACTTTTTCTCTTTTTGTTAATCCATCAATCCATCCTTTTAGTGTTTGGTTATCATGTGTACCTGTATAAATTACTGTATTAGAATCAGTATTATTATTTAACATTTCTAAGTTTTTATAATTTAACATATGGAACTGTGTAACAAACATTCCTGGTAAGAAAAATTCTTGTCTTAATTTTGTTACTTGTTTTGTAATTAATCCTAAGTCTTCAGCTATGATAGGTAATCTATCTTTTTCAAAAAGTGTTTTAAAGAAATCACTCTTTGGTCCATCCATCCACTTACCTTTTGTTGCTGTAATTTCTCCATAAGGAACTGCCCAGAATTTTTCAAATGCTCTAAAGTGATCAATTCTAATTACATCAACTTTGTTAAATAGTAATTGGAATCTTTCTTTCCACCATTTATAATTATTTGCTTTATGTTCATCCCATTTATAAAGTGGATTGTGCCATAATTGTCCTGTTCTTGAAAAATAATCTGGTGGTACTCCACTTATTTTTGTTGGTACTAAATCTTCATCTAGATAAAATAATTCTGGATGAACCCAAACATCAACACTATCATGATTTATAAATATAGGAATATCTCCAATTAATTTAATACCTTTTTCTCTAGCATAATCATGAAGTTCATCCCACTCTTTATCAAAAATATATTGAGTGAATTTAAAGAATAAAATATCTTTATGTAATAATTTTTTATATCTTTCAATAGTTTTACTATCTCTAAATTTTAATTCTTCTGGCCATGTAAACATATCTCCATCAAAGAAATGTTTTGTTATTTTATTTTCATAAATTTTATTTTTATATTTTTCAAAGTATGCATAATATTCTTCAAGATCATTTTCTCTTCTATCTCTTTTTCTCTTGTATACAATGAATTCTTTTATTGCTATAAATAATGAATAATCATCAAGCCAGTAAGCATTTTCTTCATTATATTTCATAAACTCATCATATAAATTTTTTGTATGTGTATCTTTATATGTGATTAAATTTTCAAATGCTTTTTTTAGAATTAATTTTTTATAAGGCATAACTTTTTTATAATCAACTCTGTTATCCTTATTAATAATTGTAACTTTTTCATTAGGTAACAATCCATATTCAATAAGTTTATCTATACCTATTAAATACATGTTAGAGCCCTTTGATGAAATAGAAGCATATGGTGATGGATCACGATAAATTGCATTCAAAGGAAGGAACTGCCAGTATGACATTCCCGAATCTTTTAAGAAATCTATGAACTTGTAAGCTTCATATCCTATCGAACCAATGTTGTAATTGTTTGATAAGGAACTGATATGTAATAATACTCCACCACGTCTTCTTTGTAACATAATAAGCTCCATTTTAAAAATTGTTATTGACTATATTATATAGCGGAAAAATAAAAAGAAAATAAAGTTTTATTTTGATATTTTACAATTTATTTTTGAAATTCATTATTAATTTAATACATATTAATATAAAAATTTTTATCATCTTATAATTCTTATATTAATGAGAATTTTTTTATACAGAAAAATATATCTAAAATAAAAGGGCAAAAATACATTAAAATATTTACTATATATTTATGAAAAATTTTGATGAAAAAATATAAAAAATAAAATAAAA
>JAKSVV010000030.1 GCA_024407775.1 Clostridia bacterium | reverse complement strand
CGCTAGACTTAGGATCTAGTGGGAGACCGTGGGGGTTCAAGTCCCTTCATCCGGACGTAAAAATTTCCTTTAGACGATTGCATATGGCACGGCTTTAGGATTTTTTTATTGCATTTTTTTATATAAGATATATAATTAGTTATCATTGAGTAGTCGCCAAGCGGTAAGGCACGAGGCTCTGACCCTCGCATGCATAGGTTCGAATCCTATCTACTCAGTTTAGACCGGAACATTCCGGTCTTTTTTTATTTACAAAATCTAGGGTTTGTGATAATATAAACGCGAAACTATTATAAACCTATTTATTATAGGAGGGTTATTCCATGGCTTATGATGAAGCTACTATGACATTTGATGGAGAAGAGGTAAGTGTATGTGACCCAATACATGGTGATTATGTAATCAAAATGCCTTATTCCAAACTTGTCATGACAAAAGAAATGCAACGTTTAAAAGAAATTTCACAAACTGGTTTTTCATTCTATGATTATCCTAACATGTTTTACGAAGATAGATTAGCACATTCACTTGGTGCCTTTCATATCATGGAAAAGATTCTTGATAAACTTACTGTTCTTCTTAAGAAGACACCACTTAAAATATCTAAGGATGACAGGGAAGTTGCACTTTGTGCAATTCTTCTTCATGACATTGGTCATGGTCCATTTTCTCATTCATTTGAAGCAATTACTAATTACTCACATGAAAAGAGAACAACAGATATCTTACTTGGAGATACAGAAGTTAGCAAGACACTTTGCGCGATGTTTGATGAAGCTAAAGTTAGACGTATAGCAAGTTTCATTGCTGAAATTGATGAATCAGAAAATAAGGATAAAGAGTTCGAAGACACAGCATTCACTCGTCTTATGAAATCACTTATTTCTCATCAGATTGATGCTGATAGACTTGATTATCTTGTAAGAGATGCATATTATGCAGGAATAGAAACTTCAATTAATATTGATAAGATCATCAATGCAGTAAGCATTGCGCTTAATGCTCAGGGTGACTTTGAAGTAATTATGGATAAGAGAAATCTCACACTTATTGAGACTCCACTTATTGAAAGATTCCAGCATTATAGAGATATTTATTTCACATATGGATCGGTCATTGGTGATAGAATGTTTAAGACTCTTCTTAAAGTTATGAAAGAAAACAGAGAGAAGAATCTTGAAAAGAATTTTGCACCAGAGTTTATAAAACTCATACTTGATCCTGAGAATTTATCTCTTGAAGATTTTTTGAAACTTACAGATAGACAGGTTTACGAATTCTTAACATTCGTAGCAAAGAACAGTAAGAATCTTGTTGTAAGAAGACTTGCTAGTGGAAAGAAAACCATTGATGGATTTATGATCTTTGAAGATGTACTTGTTAAAGAGAAGATTGCTCTTCTTATGAAGAAACTTGCTGGATCCGATGTTATCATGGATCACTCGTGTTTTGAAATATCAGCTAAGACTAAGTTTTATAAGAAGGATGAAGGCTTTAAGATTAGAATTAACCAGAGCATTGTAGACCTAACAGATGTTACAAACCTTGTTAATGCAAGAGACTATGTTGAGATGAAATGTACGGTATTTAACCCTGAGATGTTCTTCTATGAAAATAAGCTTAGCAAGAAGTACAAGAGCAAGAAAGAATTTATCGATGAAGTATATAAGAATATTTCTTATATCAATCCAAAAGAGCAGGAATTTGAACTTAAGTATATTTGTCCTAATTTAAGAACAGGTACTAAGGCAGCTAATGCTATACTTGAGATGCTTGAAAAGTCATTTAAGCTAGTAAGTGAGAAATCAAATACTAACTATGATAATTACTATGATACTCCTAATTATGATCTTTATAGGTCAAATAAGATCTTGCGTGCAAGACATAAGGGAGATAAATACATAGGAACATACAAGCAGCCTCTTCATACTGGTGAGATTTATACATCTCGTACAGAAATTGAGGAAGAGTTAACAGGCGATAATCTTGTAGAACTTGAAGAAAAGATGGCAAGAAGAGGAGTTGTTTTGCCAGAAGGAATTTGTGATACTCCAGCGTTGCAAGTTGAGAACTACCGAGACGAATATGTACTCCAGAAAGACGATGGAAGGGTATGCTTTTGTATAGATAATGTCGCATATTACAGCTTCAACCAGCTTCTTAATGAAGAAATCATGATTGAAATTGAGGCTTATGATGACATCAAAGACAGGGTATTACTTACCGAGATTAATGATAAAATCGATACATTCGCTGAAAAGAGAAATTTGGATATCGAAATTACTCATGAAAGTAAGTATTCTCGAGGTATGAAATGGGTCGTTAAGAAGGAGTAGCTAAGCTACTCCTTTTTGACTTTTATAAAGTATTTTCAACAAATAGCCGAAATGTATTATAGAAGGGCGTTTTAGCTATTTTTATATATAAAATTGGAAATTTTCCTTCTATTATATATGTATTTACATAAAATTCCAAAAAAAGTATTGATTTAATATCCAAAAAATGGTATAATTATAGTATCTTATAATTAGGAAAGGAGCAAGTTATGAATATTGAGCTTAAAAAACAAATTTCCAAAGCATTAATAAATAGTAATAAAGAAGAACTTGATAAGATTCTTGCTTCTTTTAGTGAAGAGGAACAAAAAGAAGCTATAGTAGGATTACTTGAACAATGTTCAGGAATATTTAATGAACAAAAATTAACTAATGTTAAATCAAGATCTTTATTCTACTACCTAATTACTAGTGCTGAAAAAAGAGGAATAGAAGAAGGAAAAGAAGTTTTAATTTCCTATGTTGACCAAAGAAAACTTGGTAAAATAAATAATGAATATGGACCTGAAATTGGAGATATGGCTATAAGTTCACTTATAGATTCTATTCATAAAGGATTTACAGGTATTAAAAAATCAGACTACCAAATCGTTCGTATGGGTGGTGATGAATTTTGTATCATCACAACAGGTGAAAGTGAAGAAGTAGTTCATGAATATTTAAAGAAAGCAAAAACTATTGCTAACACAACAGAATTATTTTCTGATGGTGAAAGAGTAAAAGAAAAAATAGATTTCTTATTTGGTACAAGTAAACTTGACTATACACATACAAGACCATTAAGAAGTATTATCGATCAAGCTAAAAAAGAAGCTTATTATCAAGAACTATTTTCACAAGCTGAAGAAAAAGCAGACCAATCAAAATTAATTTTACTTGATACAGATAAACAAGAAGAAAGAAAATCTGTTATTAAAAAATATTTAGCAAATTTATCTCAAGTAAAAAGAGATGGTGAAGATTTTAGATTTGAAGTTATAAATAAAAAAGAAGAAAATGAACAAACAAAAAGACAAGGATCTAATGTTGATATCGATTTTGATTTTGTAATGCATATAGCAGAAATTGCATCAAGCAAGGGATTTAAACGTGAAGTTTTAGTTGAAGAATTATATGATTATGATATTGATTTCTTAAAAGATAATTTGTTCGCTTTCGGACAAAAGTTTATAAGAGAAGGTGAAAAACCTGGACTTATAAAAAGAGCTGCAAGTGATCTTTTAATGGAAGCAATTGATGAAGATGAAAAAACATTTAAATATATTGAACTTGATAATTTAAAATTAGTAAACAGTGCAAGAACTCATGCTGATGGTGACGTTTATATTGGTAACTTTATAGATATGGTTACAAGTTCAATGCAAGAAGCAGAAAATCCAAACGAAACATATGCTGTTAAAATGTCAGGTAATACATTAGTTTTATGTTATGACAAAGGCGATGATAAAATTGTTGATGACATTTTAGAAAAAGCAGATGTATATGAAAACCCAAGTATAAATATTCCTATGGATGTTTTCGTTACAGATATGGAAGTAGAAGCAGATAATAATGTATCTTTTGTAACATCATATCTTGAAGCATCAGATGAAGTAAAAGAACAAAAAGAAAGACACAATTCACATATTGAAAAAATTATTACATCAAAATCAGGTTATGATATTTTCTATCAAAGAGAAACATTTAGCCCAGTTGAAGTTAACGAAGTGTTAGATGAAATGAGTGGAGAAAATATTGAACTATATGATAACATTATGGATATAGTTTTCGATGAAGGAGAAGATGCATTCGTTCTTGTTGATGAAATGTATGAATCTGGAGAAATTAATGATTATGATAAAGAAGTACTTTATGCAAAGATTGCATTTGGTCAAGAAACTTTAAATATTGAAAGCTATATAATGGATGTTCAAGAAGAAGCTGATAGTGGTAGTGAATTATAAAATTATATAAATGTAAAATAAAAAATGTACAGATGTGTACATTTTTTATTTTGTCTTTATATAAATCATTTATAAAATTTTAAAATTTTAATAATTATTTTTTTTATGATAAATAATATCTAATTCTTGATGGATGTACATGATTAAAATCAAATGGACTAACATATTCTTTTAATAATCTTGTTGAACAATCAATTGGGTTGCATAAAATTTTTGAATGTTGTCCGTTTTGATCTATCAAATAATAATTGTTAGAAATTGAACAAGGTTTTCTACAAGGTGTTGATGCATTAAATCCACCAGCAAAACTTCCGACTACACAGTAGTCAGTAGTCATTGCAGCTATATCACCTTTTGCTATGATAGAAGCGTCTCTTAAGTCTAATTTCTTTATATCATTTTCTGATAGTTCAAGTGATAATGTAAATCCAGATAATCCTAAATCTCTATATGCTTTTAATGAGAAGTTGTTATAAATATTTAAAGTAAAATCTCCAATTAATTTTATTTCTGGGTGACGTTTAAATACATCAAAGTAACAAATGTTAGGAACTAAAAATCCTTTTGCTTCTTGTGCCCATTGTGGAATTTTTCCTTTAATAATTTCTTTTGTTTTACCTTTAAAGATTAATGGTAATCCAACAAATACATCACCAAGATATGAGAACTTATTAATTATATCTGGCTTCTTTAATGCTAGTTGATAATCAATATAAATTCTCTTTGGATTATAAGATGCATAATCTATTTTTTCATTATAGTCATATAAGTAAATATCATTTTTTGTTTCTTTGAATTTTATATTAACAATAGAATTGTGTTGTTCGTTTAATGATTTAATTCTAACTTTTTCTTCAGTAACATCTGTTTCTAAACAATAGTACTCTGTAAATCTTTCGATTGCTTCTTGTCTTAATTTATTTACTTCTGATATTGGAATAAAAATATTTTCATCCATATCATAAATTATATTACTGAATGCGAAAGGTGAATCTTTTATCTTTGTTAATTTATCTTCAATGTCATCACGTGTTACAGGTTTCTTTTCTGCTTTTGATATTATTGATTTACCTGATAATTTTAATTTGAAATCATCATTATATACTTCAAGAGAAAGAGGGTAGCCTACTTTAGCTTGAACTATTGCATATAAATGATTTTTTCTAAAGTGTGTTTTACCTTGATAAGTTTCTTTATACTTATCAGTGATTGCTCTTGATGTTGTTTTATATATTAAGTTGCCGATTCTTGCTCTATGATCTTTGAAGTCGCCAATCCATACAACTTTATCTGCTTTAACTCTATCATTAACTAATTGTTTTTTATCATTACGTATACATGTTACAACTCCAGATAGAGAACCATCTAATACTTCAACTCCATCATGCATATCTATGTTTGAAAATAATTTTACTTTAATCATATCATTATGAATATCTAAAATTTTCCCTAGAGGTAATCCCCAGTTCTTTCCGCAAAGATAACTAATAGAATCTTTTCCTTTTTTACCTTCGAAGTAGTGTGAGTGTTTGCCACCTCTATTAAAAACTTGAAGCAATTCATTTTCATCTTCAGCAGAAACTTCAACTTGTCTATCTCTTGATATTGCATCTAAATATTTTCTAAAGTTACGAGTGGTAGAAGCAACATATTCAGGTGAACGATTTCTTCCTTCAACTTTTAATGATTCAATACCCATGTCAGCTAATTGTTTAATATAAGGTAATCCATAAATATCTTTATTACTTAATAAATTACCGCAAGCTATTCTTTCATTTGAATCATCAAATAATTCATATCTATATCTACATGGTTGTGCACATGAACCTTTGTTTGCACTACGTCCGCCCATCATGTATGACATATAACAAGCACCGCTATAACATACACAAGCAGCACCATGTATAAATACTTCAAGTTCAACTTTTGTGTTTTCTCTAATTTCTTTTATTTCTTCAAGTGTTAATTCTCTTGCAAGAACTACACGTTTGAAACCTAATCTTTCAAGAACTCTTACACCTTCAATGTTATGAACTGTCATTTGAGTTGATCCGTGTAAAGGAAGATCAGGGAATACTTGTTTGATAGCAGTAGCAAGACCTAAGTCTTGAACTATAACACCATCAAGACCACTAGCAACTAAATCAGCTAATAGGTTTAATGATTCTCTAATATCTTCATCTCTTAAAATTGTATTTAATGTTAAATAAACTTTTACTCCTTTTATATGAGCAAGATTTAATGCTTGTTTATATTCTGCTAATGTAAAGTTGTTTGTCATACCTCTTGCATTAAATTTTTGAAGTCCCATATAAATTTCATCAGCACCATTTTCTAAAGCAGCAAGAAATTTTTCGTAGTTTCCGGCTGGTGCTAATAATTTTGGTATAGTCATTTCTTCCTCCAAAATAAAATAAATCTTTAAAATCATTGTACTACACATAATGTTCTTGTCAATAATTCTCTTGTAACATATTATACAATAATCTATGGCATTTATTGAGATTTATGATATAATAAGAGTATCAAAATTAAAGGAGTAATTTATGGAAATGAACGTAGATAAGAAAGGCGCAATTATAATTGAAAATATTAAAACAACAATGGCTGTTGAAAATCATTTCTTAACAAATAGTGATTTAGATATGCTTACAAAATGTTATAACAAGGAACTAATGCCAGAAGATGCATTAAAACAAATCAAAGATGACATTATGTTTAGGGTGGTGAAATAAATTTATGGGTAATGATGATAAAAGATCAAAATATTATTATGATGACACTGATATATTAATTAATAAAATGGATATTAAAGATATTGATCTTCTTAATGAATATGAAAGAAGAATAGTATCATTAAAATTATTAATAATTGATCATGCTGAATTCAGACAAAGATTTGATAAATATAGATTAAAAGAGATTCATAGTTTCTTATTTTCAGAAATATATGATTTCGCTGGTGAGTATAGAGAAGAAAATTTAGCAAAAGATGATTTTAGATTTGCATCGTGCGAATTCATAGAAGATGAACTTGATAGAATTTTAAATCCAATATATGATTTAGAAGATTTAAAAGGATTAGATGAAAAAGAACTTAGTGATAGACTTGCTGATATAATGGCTGAACTTAATGTTGTTCATCCATTTAGAGAAGGTAACGGAAGAACTACAAGAGAATTCGTCAGAGAAATTGCTGATGAATTAGGATTTAATTTAGATTGGTCAAAAGTTTCTTATGAAGAAATATTTGATGCTTCACTTGAAAGCGTAGTTGATTATACTAATTTAGCAAATGTAATTAATACATGCTTATCAAAAAAATAGATTATAAAATAGACTACTATTTAATAAATATAAAGGAGAAAAAATAAATTTTTTTCTCCTTTTTTGTATTTATAAATACATATAAAAATTTATGCGAAAAAAATTAAAATTTTTAGTAAAAAAATTATCGAAAAATGTACAAAAAATACCAAAAAATAATGATTTTTATTTGTTGCATATTGAATTTTGTTGTGATATTATCAATTTAATATGATAATTGGGCAAAGAAGGGTTTTTATGTTAAGTTTTATACATATTAAGAACATTGCAATAATTGAAGAATTAGAAATTGATTTCAATAAAGGATTGAACGTACTTACAGGTGAAACTGGGGTTGGTAAATCTATCATAATTAATGCTATTATTTTTGCACTAGGAGCTAGAGCTAGTAAAGATTTAATAAGAAAAGGTGCTAGTAGTGCTAGTTGTGAAATGATATTTTCTCTTAACGAAGACAATGTTAAAGAAATTTTAGAACTTGAAAATATTGAAATCGAGGATAATGAAATAGTTATATCTAGAACATTAAATGATTCAGGAAAAAATATTTTTAAGATAAACGGAACAGTTGTTTCAAGTAATGTTATGAAAGATATAACATCTAAGATTATTGATATTCACGGACAACATGAACATCAATCTTTATTTGATGTTTCAAGACACATTATGATACTTGATGGATTTGATAAGAAAAATATTATACCATTAAGAGATGAAATTACTAAAAAATATTTTGAATACAAAGAAGTAAAAAATAAATTAAATAGTCTTCTTGGTGATGATGCAGATAGAGAAAGAAAAATTGATATGCTTGAATATCAAATTAATGAAATTGAAGATGCAAAATTAAATGAGAATGAAGATGAAGAATTAGAAAAGAAAAGAAGTGCTATGCTTGGTGCTGATAAATTATCTAATGGTTCTCAATTAACACATGATGCATTAACTTTATCTGATGATAATATTTTAAAAGCAATTAAAGAATTAGAAAAAATAGAAAAGTATGATGATTCATTTAAAGAATTAATTGATTCATTAAACGAAGCGGAAGTATTAATTAATGATGCTAAACTTTCAATTTCTGATTATATGGACAATTTATATTTTGATCCAGCTGAACAAGAAAAAGTTGAAATGCGTTTGGACTTAATTGATAAATTAAAAAGAAAATATGGTGAAGACATTAATAAGATTTTAGAATATAAAGACGCAAGACAAACTGAACTTGATGAAATTTATAACAGTGAAGATATTATTAATGAATTAAAAGATAAGAAAAAGAAAATGAAGGATGAAATCATAGAACTATCAGCTAAACTTACAAAGCTTAGAAAGAATGCTGCAAAAGTTTGCTGCGAAAAAATTGAAAGTAATCTAAAAGATCTTGAAATGAAAAATGCAAAATTTGAAATTCAAATCACACCTCGTGAAAAAATTTCTTCAATTGGTATGGACGAAGTTGAATTTATGTTCACATCAAATCTTGGTGAAGAATTAAAACCACTTGATAAAATTGCATCTGGTGGTGAAATTTCGAGAGTTATGCTTGCAATTAAAAATGTTCTTGCAGGCAATGATGAAATTCAAATTCTTGTATTCGATGAAATTGATACTGGTATAAGTGGTAAAGCTGCTCAAGCAGTTGCAGAAAAAATGATTGAACTAGCTTGTGAACATCAAATTTTATGCATTACTCACTTACCACAAATTGCAGCTATGGCTGACTATCATTATGAAATTGCAAAGACTGAAAAAGATGGTAGAACTATTTCAAATATCAGATTGCTAGAAGGTGAAGATGACATAAAAGAACTTGCTAGATTAGTAACTGGTGCTGAAATGACAGACACTGCATTAGCACATGCTAAGGAATTAAAAGAACAAGCTAATAAGGTTAAAGAAAAAATTAATAAAAAATAAAAATAAATAAAGGATTTTTATAATACTTTGACGTATTATATAATGTTAAATTTTTTGAAAGGGGGAGAATATGCCAAGATATGATGATACAATTATAAATAATGTAATTGAAAATAGCGACATAGTTGCAATTATTTCAGAACATTGCGTCTTATCTAAAAAAGGAAATAGATATTCTGGTTGTTGCCCTTTTCATAGTGAAAAAACACCATCATTTCATGTAGATCCTGATAAAAAACTTTATCACTGTTTTGGATGTGGTAAAGGTGGTAATGTAATTGGATTTATCATGGAGATGGAAAACGTAGACTTTAAACGTGCTATAGAAATTTTAGCAGACAAAGCACATATAACTTTACCTAAACAAGAAATGAGTAAAGATGAAGAAGAACGTTTGAGAAGAAGACAAAAATATTTACATATTAATCTTGATGCTGCTAGATATTATTATTCTGCATTGCGCGGAAAATATGGTGCTAGTGGTATGGAATACTTTGCTACTAAAAGAAAACTTAGCAAAGAAATCATGGAGAAGTTTAGACTTGGTTATTCACCACTTGAAGGAAACTTTTTGATTAGAAATTTAAAAGAAAAAGGTTATACTGAAACTGATTTAGAAAAAGCAGGTCTAATAGTTAAAAGCCAAAAAGGAAATTACTATGATAAATTTTTTGGAAGAGTAGTATTTCCTATACAAGATGTTAATGATAATATAGTTGGTTTTACAGCAAGAATTCTTGATAAAGATTCTTCACCAGCTAAATATATGAATAGTCCAGAAACTGAAGTTTTCAAAAAACAAGATTTAGTATTTGGATTAAATATTTCTAAAAAATCAAGAAGAGGATACATTGTTCTTGTTGAAGGAAATATGGATGTTATATCATTACATCAATATGGAATTGATAATGTTTGCGCAACATGTGGAACAGCATTAACAATTAACCAAGCAAAATTATTAAGAAAATATACTAGCGAAATAGTATTACTATATGATTCTGATAGTGCAGGACAAGAAGCAACATTTAGAGCAATACCTCTATTAAGAGATGCTGGATTAAATGTTAAAGTACTTCATGTTCATGATGCGAAAGATCCAGATGAATTTATAAATAAATTTGGAGTTGATGAATTTGAAAAGTTATTACTAACAGCTAGAGGATATATTGAATTTGAAATTGATGCATTAAGCAAAAAATATGATGTTAATGAGACAAGTGATAGAAAGAAATTTATCGAAAAATGTCTTGAAAGAATTAAAGAAATAAAAGATGAAGTCGATAAAGATTCATATCTAACTAAATTAAGTGACGCAGCTAGAATTGATGTTTCAATTCTTCAAAAGAAACTTAGCGGAGCAAAAGATGTTAAATTAACTAAAAAAGTAGAAGTAAAAACTGAAACTAAACAAGAAAGATCACAAGCAAGTATTAAAAAAGAACTTGGTGAAAAACAATTGGTTTCGATTTTACTTAACAATGATAGAGTATTATTTAATAAAATAAAAAAATATTTAGTTCCTGAAAATATGGAAACTGAATTATTAAAAACTTTATTAAAAGATATATATGATACAAAAGAAAAAGATGACAACGTAGATATTGCTAGTTTATTAAATCATTATGAAGAGCCTAGTATGCAGCATGACATTATGAATATTTATACAATAATGAAGACAGCTGATGAAAACAAAAGAAGAGCAGCAGCTGAACAAGTTCTTAAAGAAATGCTTAAGAAAGACTTAGAAATAAAAATTCAAAACATAAATGTAAAATTTAAAACAGCAAGTAGTGCTGAACAAATTGAAATGGGTAAAGAATTATCTGAACTTACGAAACAATTACAATTAATAAATAAAAGAAAAATTTTGGAGGAATAATTAAATGAGTAAAAAAAGTATGGTAGATGACGCTATTGAAAGAGCAGAAATGCAAGCATCTGAAGAAATGGACGACGATCTAGATCTTGAAGTAAAAGAATCAGTTATAGATGTAGATAAAGTTGTTGCAGACTTAATTAAAGTTGGTAAAGCTAACGGAAATCAAGTTGAATATGATGCTATCATGAATAAATTAGATGATAGCTTAGACGTAGATAAAATTGAATTAGTTTATCAAAAATTAAATGAAGCAGGAATTAAAGTTTCTGAAGAAGTTTCGGTTGAAGAAATTGAAAACACAGATCTTGATGATGGATCTTTTGATGGAATTAAAGTTGATGACCCAGTAAGATTATACTTAAAAGAAATCGGAAAAATTCCTCTATTATCAGCTCAACAAGAAGAAGAAATTTCTAAACGTATGGCAGATAATGATCCTGAAGCAAGAAAAAAATTAGTTGAATCAAACCTAAGATTAGTTGTAAGTATCGCTAAGAAATATGGTGGAAGAGGAATGTTATTCCTTGACCTTATTCAAGAAGGAAACTTAGGATTAATTAAAGCAGTTGAAAAATTCGACTACAAAAAAGGATATAAATTTAGTACATATGCAACATGGTGGATTAGACAAGCTATTACAAGATCAATTGCTGACCAAGCAAGAACAATTAGAATCCCAGTTCATATGGTTGAAACAATTAACAAATTAGTTAGAGCATCAAGAAAACTTTTACAAGAATTAGGTAGAGATCCAAAACCAGAAGAAATTGCAAAAGAACTTGATATGCCAGTTGCAAGAGTAAACGAAATTATGAAAATTTCTCAAGATCCAGTTTCTCTTGAAACACCAATCGGGGAAGAAGAAGATAGCCATTTAGGAGATTTCTTACCAGATAAGAATATCCCATTACCTGCAAGTGCAGCGGCTTATACAATGCTTAGAGAACAATTAAATGAAGTTCTTGATACATTAACAGATAGAGAAGCAAAAGTATTAAGATTAAGATTCGGTCTTGATGATGGTAAATCTAGAACTCTTGAAGAAGTTGGTAAAGAATTCAACGTAACAAGAGAAAGAATTAGACAAATTGAAGCAAAAGCTTTAAGAAAATTAAGACATCCATCAAGAAGCAAAAAACTTAAAGATTATTTAGGAAGATAATATAAAATAAGGGGCATAAAATGTTTATTTTATGTCCTTTTTTATGCCTAAATATTGTTGAAAAAATATAATTTAATGTTAAAATCAAATTAACTTGTGGAGGAAGAAATGAGCGTAGAAGTAAAACTTAATGAAGAAGTAAACAATAGATTTAGTTACATAGCAAGTAAAGTTAAAACTGAGTTAGAAAATGATAACAAAAGAAAAATTTTTGTATTAGTTCCTGATCAGTTTAATTTTGCGTGCCAAAAATTAATGTTTGATATGCTTGATACAAAAGTTATATCTCAAGTTGAAGTGTTAAGTTTTAATAGACTTGTATATAGAATATATGAAGAAGTAAATTACTTTAAAGAAAATATTTCTAATATAGAAAGATTGTCTTTAATCACTAATATTGTCATGGATAAAAAAGATGAATTAAAATTCTTTGGTAAGTATTCTATAACAGATAAAATAATTATAGAAATTAATAATCTTATGAAATTAATTACCAAGAATGTAATTAATGTAGATGATCTTAAATCATTCAAAGATGATAATGAAATTATTTTAACTAACAAGATTAATGACATTGCAATTATTTATGAAGAATATGCAAAAAGAATGATTGCAATGAATTGCGATATAGATATTATTACTCCGCTAAGTGATGTTATCAAAAAGTGTGAAATGATTAATAACTCATCAATATTTGTTAGCGAGTTTTATAATTTTACAAATGAACAAATTGAAATATTAAAAATCTTAGAAAATAATGATGCTAAAATTACATTAGTTATGCAAGCTGATGAAGACTATGATAAAAATGATAAAGGTATATTTGCACCTATTAAAAATATTCTAGAAAAAATGAAAATCAGCGATGCTAATATTGAATATTTAAATCTGAATTCAAATAAGAATTCAGATTTAGAAGAAATCAAAAATGTATTTATAAAGGATGAATATAAGATAGGAAATAAATTAAATAACGTTTCTATTAATGCTTTCTCATCTAAAGAAAAAGAAATATTTAATATCTGCTTAAAAATAAGAGATTTAATTAATAAAGGATATAGATTTAAAGATATAGTTGTAGCAATTAGAAATTATGATTCATATGAACTAAAAATTCATAATTTCTTTGATGCATTTAATATACCTTACTATCAAGAAAACCAAAAACAATTATCTAATGCAAAGATTGTTAGAACAATTATTAAAATGTTTGATATGATTAATTCAAATTATAATAATGATAAAGTTATGTCATTCTTATCTGAAGGAATGTTTGAGGACATAGATGATTGTGACATTTATAATTTTGAAAATTTCTATTTAGAAACAGGAATAGAATACTATGATACATTAGAAAAGAAATTTGAAAAAGTGCTTAAAGAAGTAGAAGCAAAAAAAGAAAATAATGAATTAAAAGTTTCTACTAAGTGTGATGTTTCAAAACTAAAAAATGCATTTAAATTTATTGATGGCATTAAAAAAATAGCTGATCTAAAAATAAATGATGAATTAGAAGTTAATAAATATAATGAGATAGCAATAGATGTATTAACTAAAATTATTAAACCTGAATATATTGATATTGAAGATAAAGAAACAGAAAAGATTGTTAATGTATTTGAAAAATGGAACAAATGTGAAACTGATAAATTCACTATTGATGAATATATTTTGAAATTAAAAATATTGATTGAAGATATATCAGTATCAAGAGTAGATGAATCTATTGATATGGTATATATCTACGATAGTCAAAGAGTAAATTTCTTAAAGACTAAAGTTTTGATTTTATGTGGGTATAGTAATGCACAAAATATGAAATCAAAGCTTACAAATTTATTCTCTGAAAAAGAAAGTGAAAAATTAAATTCATGTGATATTGAATTTAATAAAAGATTTAAAGATCAAATATTAGAAGAAAGATTTTTATTCTTTAATATGATTGAAAAAGCACAAGAAAAATTAATGATTAACTATACAATGTTTGAAGATGATTCTGAAGTTGAAATGGCTAATGAATTAAATGTGCTATATGATAAAACAGATGGATTAAATAAAATTTCTTTCAGCGATGATTATATTATTGATGAATTATTAGATACAGATGAAGCAATTATTAAATATATTTAT
>JAKSVV010000003.1 GCA_024407775.1 Clostridia bacterium | reverse complement strand
GGTAATTGATGATAAGATTAATGATCTTAAAAACAATATAGATAATATTTCAATAGATGAAAGAGTATTAGAATTATCTCTTGATAAATTATCTAATTTGAATTATGAAGGTAAACCATTAGATTATATTAAAAAAATAATTAATGAACCAACAACAAGATTTGATTTCAAAGATAATAAAATGACTCTTCATTATAGTAATTTCTCTTGCAGAATTAACAATGATTATGTTGTTGAATACATGGGTACTTATGGAGAAATAATAAACATAGGTGGATATGATGTAGTATTTGTTGATAGAGGTATGGATAGAGATACTTGGGGTGTTGAAGAAGTTGAATATAGATATAACAACAAAGTAATTCATACAGCTTATATTGATACTAATAATCTTGAAGGAGGAAAAATAGATCCTAATCCAAAAGGTGAAGCATATGATACAATTTTAAAAAGTATAAAAGTATCAGATAAATATGATTTCTCAAATTCAAAAACTCATTTTAGTTTTATTAGTAAAGATAAAAAAGAAAATATAGAAGCAATATTAGATTGGTTAATTTATCTTGATGACTTCCATTTTCAAAAAGCAAAAATAGAAGAAATAATAATCTATAATGATATAGATAACTATGGAGAAATATGTGAATCATCATCATCAATTTATAATTCAATATACTTAAAGAAAACACCTTATCAAAATATAGTGGCTTATGATTTTACTTATACATTAAACTTATTAAGAAAATCATTAGGACATAAAAATGTTTTAGTAAGATTAAAATTAGATGATAGAAATATTCAAATTGTAATTAATAAAGAACTAATGATAAACATACCAAACTTTGAAAGAGTATATGAAGAATATGGTATGCCAAAAATTATTCCAGAAGATGCAATGAATAAACTTAATGAATTAAGATCTAACATGACTGAAAACAAATAATAAAAACTATATATAAATAAATATATATATAATAGAAGGAAAAATTCAAAATTTTATAAAAAAATCCCTATATGCTTGATAAATAAAGGGATACATAGATTTTGGTAAATATTTTGGAAATTATACATAAAAAATAGCCTTATAAAACTCAAAAAAAGTGAGTTTTATAGGCTATTTTTCTTGTATTTATAAGGATTTGAACTGATTTTAGACAATTTCCATATCAAATAAAGTATTGACAATATATTCCAATTATGTTATAATATTCATATATGATTTATTGGAGGTAGTTATGGAACTAGTAGATAATAAATATTTAATTAACTATATGAATAGTGTAAAACAAGATCTATTGTTTGGTGTAAAAATAGATTGGGAAGATACAGCAAAAACATTAGCTGTAATGAGAAATGAAGAAGAATATGATATTGATAAAACTAAATTTATAATAGCTTATTCTATTAAATTAGATGCATACGGAAAAGAAAGTCAAAACCTAGATGAAAATACAAAATATAAAGCAGAACTTAGATGTGCTGAAAAATATGGATTAAAACCTGAAGAAGTATCTAAAAGATTAGATGTAGCAAATAAGGTTATGAGATTAGAAGAACAAAGAGGTTATGGCTTTGGAGATAGAGAATATTATGATACATTTAAAGAAACTTGTATTAAATTAGGGGTAAAAGATGCAGGTCTTGATATGATAATGTTTGATCAAGAACCACAAATAACAGGAACTAATAAAGACTTAGAATATACTGGAGAAAGAAAAGTTCTAGAACCAATCTTAGATGTTCCAACACCACAAATTACAGGAACAAATAAAGATTTAGATTATGTTGAACCAAGAAAACTAGAACCAATCTTAGATGTTCCAACACCACAAATTTCAGGAACTAACAAGGATCTAGATTATGAAGAACCAAGAAGATTAGAACCAATTTTAGATGTTGATGAATCATTATTCTATGGTGATAATGAAGAAATAGATGATAATGATATAGCTAATTGGTCACCTGAAGAAATTGCTGAATTCATTTCAAATGTAGGTGAAGAAGAAAAAGAAAATAAATCAAATGAACTTGATGGTGATTGCTTAGAATAATTAATTTAATAATAAGAATAAAATTTTATAGATTAAAAAGTCTTACAATTGTAAGACTTTTTTAAATGCCTTTACAAATTTTAAAAATATGATATTATTTAAGTAGGACCTGGGATGTGCGAAAATCCTGCATTTTGAACCTACAAATTTGAAAAGGGATTCTAATAATTGTTAGCTAAAACAAAGCCTCATTATTTTTAGTGGACTGTTGCGGACTAATGTGAGGAAGCCCACCTAGCGAGAGCTAGGTCAAAATTCAGGAAAACGGCATTTTGGGCTTTTTTTATGAAAAAATTTATATTGCTATATATAAAAGGAGATAAAAAATGTTTAGAACAATAAGTACATTTTCTTATGGATTAAGTCGTATGGCCATATATCATGGTGGAATAAAAAAAGCAAAAAAACTTTTAGATGAAGGTAAAGTAAAAGAAGCTGAAGATTTTTTAATGAATAAATATGTAATTAAATCTTTAGAAGGAACATTAAATAGAGCTGGAATAAACATCGATGTAATAGGAAAAGAAAACATTCCAGATGAAGGACCATTCGTAGTTATGAGTAACCATCAAGGTAACTTTGATGCTGTTACAGTTATGTATGCAATGGGAAAAAGAAGAGTAGGATTTATTGCTAAAAAAGAATTAGGATCATGGCCACTTATTGGAGATTGGCTTGCTATCATGGGAGGAATTTTTATTGATAGAAAAAATCCAAGAGAAGCATTAAAGTCAATTATGTATGCACAAGATCAAGTTTCAGCAGGAACACCAATTGCAGTATTTCCTGAAGGAACAAGAAGTAAGTCATCACAAATTGGTACATTTAAAACTGGTGTATTTAAAATTGTTGAAAAAACAAAAGTACCAGTTATACCTGTATCCATTGAAGGATCATATAAACTTATGGAAGAAAATAATAATAAAATTAAACCAGGTACAATCAACGTAACCATTGGAAAACCAATAGATACAAAAGATTTTACTAAAGAAGATTTTAGAGCATTTCCTGACAAAGTTAAAAAGATAATTGATGATGGAAGAAGACCAGTTAATAACTAAAATATAAAAATGAAAATAAAAAATGAATCTAAAAATATTTTTAGATTCATTTTTTATGTTTTAATAATAAATTTTTATATAGAAAATTTTATTTTCAAAAAATCATGTGTTAATAATTAATGTAATAATAAATATTGTGATAATGTTTTGGATATTTATTTATATATGAAAAATAACTAATTAAATTTTTGCAATAAAAAAAGATTTGAGAGCCATAGTTAGATCTGCGCATAACCTAAAAACAGTTACTTGCAAGTATAATAATCAGTCCTATCAAATCTTTTTCTCTATTCATATTTAAATGAATAAACCGAAGAAAGCTTAAACCCCAATTGGCCAATCGAGGTTGCCTAAGGGTTTATAAAGGAAAAAAGAAACTTCCGGAGTTTCAATCCCCCAATATAACTTCCTATTGTTGAAGTCGTGTTGTCAATAAACCTTCCCCCAAAACATGCTATAAGCGTCGCATTTCATCGACTATCGCAATTATATACTAAATGTATACTAATGTCAACATTGAAAATGGCTAGAATTCATCTAATTTTAAAGAGAGGTATTGATATGAATAATGATGAAAAATATATGATGATGGCACTTGATCTTGCTAAGAAAAGTTTAAAGACTGATGATGTACCAGTCGGATGCGTAATAGTAAAAAATAATAAAGTTATTGCTAAAAGTTTTAACACTAGAAACAAGAAAAATAATGCATTATGTCATGCTGAAATACTAGCAATTAACAAGGCTTGCAAAAAACTAAAAGATTGGTATCTAAAAGACTGCGTAATGTATGTTACTCTAGAACCATGTATTATGTGTTCTGGCGCAATTATTCAATCAAGAATTAGCAAAGTAGTATATGGTGCAAAGTCAGAAAATAACGGTTGTGCAGGTTCTGTCATGGATGTATTTTCTCATGAAAAAATGGCACCTCATGTTAAGATAAAAGATGGTGTTTTAGAAAAAGAATGTAGCGAAATTTTAGTAAAATTTTTCAAAGATTTAAGAACTAAAAAATATCAAAAATTATATAAAAATAAAATTAAAAAATTAAAATAATTAATCATAAAATAAACCTTATAAATTCTAATATTTATAAGGTTTATTTTTATGATTTTTTATCACTGATTTTTGTTGTAATTACTTTTTTTTAGTCTATAATTTATAATAATGATATAAGGGGATAGGTATGCGAAATTATAAATTTAAAACAATAATTTTAACATTTTTATTTTGCTTTTTTATTCTAACAAAAAATGTACAAGCAAGTACAATAATTATGGATTTAAATATTGATAATAAAACTATAAAATATAATGCTGAAGAAGTTGTTATTAAACTTAATGATAACTTAGTTACAACAAAAGAAATGCCAGCTATCATTATGAGTGAAAGAACACTTGTTCCTTTTCGTGAAGTGTTTGAAGAAATGAATTGTACTGTTGACTGGGTACAAGATACTTATGAAGCAGTAGTAACAAATGACAGTATTAAGGTAACAGCAAAAATAAATTCTAATATTTTAAAAGTTGAAAAAGATAATGAACTAAAAGAAATAATATTAGATGTGCCAGCAAAAATTATTAACAATAAAACAATGGTTCCAATAAGAGCTATATCAGAAAGTTTAGGAGCAGAAGTTAACTGGATACAAGAAACAAGAACAGTTGATATTCGTTATAATGAAATTTCTGATGAAAAAATTCCAGAAGAATTATTAGATGAAAATGAAAACAATGATGAAAAAGAAAATGATGAATCATCTAGTGATAAAATTTTTAAAGAATGGAAAAGTAATAATAAAACTAAAATAGATGAAACAAAAATTAGTTATGAAGAAAACAAAGAAGTAACTATTGATGCATTAAAAACAAATTATAAAAATGATGATTACGTTGAATTAATATTACATGCTGATGGAAGAATTACAAATGTAAATGTAACAGAACTTGATAATAAATTAGTTCTTGATATTCCTAATGCAATATTAAATGGATGTATGAAAAAAGTAAATCAAGATGATAACTATAAAGTTGAATTTGCATCTAACCCATCATGTCTTAATATGTACTTTGGAGAACACGATGGATATCTAAGAGCAGTTACAACATTAAAAGTAACACATGCAAATTATAATGTATCATTATCAAATGATAGAAAATATATTTATATTAAAATATATAAAACAGTCATAGAAAAAATGACTTATGAAGAAAATGAAGAAAAAGATGAAGCATATTTTACTATCGAAGCAAATAATACTATTGATGGAGTAGCTAAACTTTTAACAGATGATTATAGATTATACATTGATCTAATTAACATCAGTAAAGATTATAAAGATGGAACAAATAAAATTTCTAATTCTAATTTTATAAAAGATGTTCGTATAGGAAATAATGATACATATCTAAGATTAGTTTTAGATTTAAATAAACTTTATAATTATAAAACAGAAAAAATTAATCCAAATAAAATTAAAATTACAATTACAAAATATAATTTTAAAAATTTAGATTATTCAAATAGTGATGATATTAAAGTTATAAAATTACATGATAGTAAATTAAAAAATCTAAATATAAAAAATATTAATGTAACAGAAGATTACATGAATGGAATTTATGAAGTAGATTTTAATAATAACTATGAAGATGAAATAGGACTTGATACTTTTAACTCAAAGGATGATGTATTAGAAAGTTTTAAAATTTATAACGAAAGAAGAAATTCAAAGTATCACACAGTAATAAAATTTAATGGAACAAATAATAGAATTCTTGCTATCAATGTTAGTAAAATTTCCGATGGCATAGAAATAAAAATAGGTGCACCTGGAGATATGTATGATGAAGTATTATATCTTGATGCAGGTCACGCAGTAGGTAATGAAGGAACTAGTGATAGATCATATGGTGGTCCAACAGTAGATAGTGTTAATGTTTATGATGAACATGTATTAACTAAAAAAATTGTAGACGTAGCATATGATTATCTATTAGATAATTCAAATATAAAAGTATATCTAACAAGAGAATCAGATACAAAAATGAATAACTATATTTCAAGTTTAGATGATTCAAGAAAATTAATAAATGGTCGTTGGATGATGGCTAATAGTATTAAACCAGATGCAGCAATTAGTGTTCATATAAATTCAATGACAGCTAATAAAGTTTATGATAAAAATTTAGATATTGTTAGAGATAAAAATTATAAAAATGAACCATGTAATGTAACAAGTTATTATGGAACAGAAATAGTTTTTAATGATGAAAAAAATACAAAAGGAACAAACTATAACGGAATGAGTAACAGAAAATTAGCTGAAGAATTAGTTGATTATTTTGTTAGCGAAACAGAAGGTAGTTATTTTAATAATGGTGAAAAAGAATTAGATTATTTAGACTGCAGAAAGAGTGAAGTAAATGGTGTTGCATTCGTTAGAGAAAGCAATGTACCAACAGCATTACTTGAAGTTGGAGTATTAAATAACATTGAAGATCATGAAAAAATTATTAATAATGATTACTTAAAAAAATGTGGTGAAGTTATAGCTGAAGGTATAATAAAAATATTTAATAAATTTAAATTAAATAAAAATTAATAAAAATATTTGGTATAATAGATATTAGTAATTTGAAAACGAAAAATAAAAAAACAAAAAACAAAAAAACAAAAAAACAAAAAAACAATAAATAAATTTATAAATAAAAAAATTAGAGAGGAAAAGTTATGTACGGAAAATTACTTAACACAATAATAAATATTTTATTCATAACATATTTATTATTACTAATTTCTTTTTACTTCTTACATGAAGGTATAAAAGAAAATGTTAATAACATTAACTACTCAACAGTTGATACTGTATCAACTCAAGGTGTTTTTAATGTTGATATCTATAACAACTTAAAAGAAAAAATATATTCTTATGCTGGTGAAGATTGTAACTATGAATTAACAATTAAATATCAACAAAAGAAATCAGCTGGAGTATTTGAAACAAGTTTTGTTAAGGATGTAATCAATGCTCAAAATTTAACATTCCCTATTAGAGGAATGGGATATAATTCTGATGGAACAGCTGTTGATGAACATGAAACAGAAGCAGAGTATATTGAAAGATGTAAATCAATAGACCCTAAGGGAATTATTACAACAAATGATAGACATCCAAAACCTATGTATAAAGGAGACCAAATTACAATTTATCTAGAAGACCAAAATCAAACTCTTTATGGTAAATTAATTACTACTCCATTCATGGGTATGTTAGATAACTATGTTGATTTTAGAATTAAATCATTAAAGACATCAATGATAGGACGTGATGCAAATAAATTAGTAAATGGTTATGAAGTAATTAACGACATAAATGATCCTACAAGACCATATAAAGTATGTTTAATAACAGAAATGAGTACACAAGATAATGCTCCAGGAAGAGTCTTTAACGGAAAATCTGGTGAAACACCAGCACAAAGTTATAATGACGAGTTACCTGAATTTAAAGCAACAAATAATACTGGTGGAACTCATACAGTAGGTACATATCATATCTTTGCAACAGTTAACTATTACAGAGTATGGGATGATGCCGGAATCATAGGTGTCGAAGACGCTGGTGATACAATTAGTTATTATCAAACAACAGAATAATTAAGGGAGGGTAATTATGGAACAAAGTGCAACATCAATTATCATGATAATGCTTGTAGTATTTGTATTTATGCCTGCCTTATTTATGGGAATGTTACACGCAAATAGACAAAAAATAAATGAAGCAATGTACTTATCAACTAAGTGCTTACAAGATGGTGTAGAAAATAGTGACTACGCTCTTGAAGAAATTGCTCAAGGTTATGCATATAGTGATGACCCAATCATGAGAGTTAGACTTGATGAAGCAAAAGTCTTCACAGAATTTGATGATCTATTATTCCAAAATATAAATAACGTAGAACAATTTGCAAGAATAAGAAATAATATTGTTTGTGAAATGATTATCTATCCAGATAGATATGTCGTATGGAATAAACCATATTCAGAAACAGGAACAACATTAGATACAGATGATGCTAATACAAAAAAATTAAAGAGTGAATATTACTTTAGTACATCACAAGCTTATGATGATTACTTTAGTGGACAACGTGAACAATATGTATCAGTACCAAAATATTTTACATTCAGAGATGTACATAAATCTGAAGATGAAAATGGTGTAATAACTTATGGTAAAGATGAAAACTTAATATTAACTCTAGGTGAAGGAACAACAGCACAAAGAGGATATTATTATATAAACACATTAAATGATAAAATAAGAAGAGTTGGTGATACATCATCATGGAGAAATATTACTCAGTTAATAACAGATTCAAATTTACATTCACCAAAAAAATATGATAAAGCAACAGATACATTAGTAACAAATGTTGAAACAAACTTCATAAATCCAGCGGATAGAGTACTTACAACATATGATAAAAACCAATGTATTATAGACACATTAAATAAAGAAATATCATACTACACTGGTGGAGTTATGATGGATTTCATTAACCCACAAAGTGCAAGACAAAAAGAAATGAAAAATGTAAAACAAGATTTTAACTTCTTTACAGGAATAACATTCTTAGTAATATATAGAGAAGATTCTGTATTAAATGTTAAAGGAAATTTCTTTAACTTTAATCAATATACAGCAGCAGGATTTACTCTTGAAAACTAATATAACTTGTGATAGAATATGCTAAAAACAAAGAAGGAGAATAATTGTGAAGAGACTATTAGATATATTAAAAAATAAAATGACATACTTAGAAATGTTAGCATTAACATTTATATTAAATACAAAAAGCTATGCATCAGATATTTCAGATCCAGGTGATCCAGCAAAATTAGGTGAAGCTTTTGAAAAAATTAAACCAGATATTGAAGATTTAGTAAAACCAATATCAGCAGTATTAATGTTTATTTCAATAGTATGTTTAGGAGTAAATATCATAATAAAGAGAAATAGACCAGATGAAAGATCAGGCTTAATGATGGGATTAGTACCTATTGCAGTAGGTGCATTTATCCTTGGCTGTGCTGGTTTAATATATGAATTTATTATGGGACTTGCTGAAGATTTTTAATAAGTAAAATATAAAAAGTAGAGAAAATAATATTAAAAATTTAATAAAAAATAAACATAAAAAACGTCTAATTTTTAGACGTTTTTTTAATGCAAAAATTTAAATAAAAATATAAAAATTTATTTAAAAAAACGCTCATTTTTTATCAATAAAATTATAGATATAAAAAGTATGGAAAATCTAGGATTTTTCTAGTAAATTTCTATACTTTTTTGCAAAATTTTATTGCATATATTTTTATTTATATTAGAATAGAACTATATATTGGGAGGAGTGTTTATTATGAGAAATTTTCACATACCATTCGATATGCATACTGAAGATAAAATTATCGGTGGTTACATTTCATTAAGACAATTTGTATGGTTACTTGCAGGTAGTTTCGTAGCTATATATTTATTGCTTATTAATAAAAACTATATGAAGGGTGAAGACATAAACGTACTTAGTCTAGCAATTAGAATTATCATTTCACTAGTATTTGTTTCAGCAGGAATATTCCTTGCGTTCTTCCAACTAGAAGAAATGGATTCAGATAAATATCTAATAAAGTTGTTCACTTGGAAGAGTAAACCAAGAGTTATTAAATATACAGATAGAAAGATGTAGGAGGCAAAGATGGGTGGAGATGTAATTTTTAATATATTTTTAGTTATGACAATATTAGCTGCTGTAGTATTCGCACTAATCATAATGAAAGATAAAGGTATGTTTGGGGGAAAGAGTAATTCTCAAGCAAACATAGATGCAAATACTCAAGCAGGAAGAGTTATAGATGAAAAATCATTAATAGACCAAAGTAAATTACAAGATTTATTAAATATACAAGAAATAGATGAAAACAGTATTATACATTTAAAGAGAAATAACGGATTACGTGTAGTATTCTCAATAAGTACTCCGGATATTTACTTGCTGAATGAAGATGAACAACATGTATTTGAAAACGCATTACTTAACATTGCGTTATCATTAAACTTCCCAGTTCAATTCTTCACAACAACAAGAAAAATTGAAACAAGAAAATCATCACAAAAAATCTTAGATACTATTAACAGTTCAGATCCAAAAGTAAGTGCAAACTTAAAACAATATAGTGCAATGCTTTATGAACAATTACTTAGTATCGAACAAAATAGAAAGATTAACGAAATCAAAAACTACTGTGTAGTTGGGGTATCAGGAATCTATGAAGATAAGCGTGCTCAAAACGAACTATCAGCAAGAATAGAAACAGTAGTAAAAGGATTCACAACAGCAAAGATTAAAACAGAACTTTTAGAAAAAGATAAAGTTCTTCAACTTCTTTGTGACTTACTAAACAGAGGAGATAATATTCCAATAGAAAAACTTATGGGAGAACAAGCATTCCAAAGTAGATACACAACAGGAGAGATGACTTTCCAAGAAAGAACAATAGGAGGTAATAATGGCTAAGAAAGTTTCTGATTTAGATTATATTAATAGCACAATGTTAACAAGTAAAACAGAATTCGATGCAGTATTACCAGATGTATTTGAAAATGGGAAAGACTATATTTATCTAGGAGCAGATAAATATGCGAGAGTGTGTGTTATTAGTTTATATCCTAACACAATGTATTTAGGATTTTTAAATGACTTATTTGAAATCAATGATATTAATATTTCAGTATTCGTTGACCACATTAAAAACAGTGACGTTATTCGTATCATAACAAGTAAGCTAGCAACAATTGAATCAAACAGAATCTTACAAGAAAAAAGAACAGGTATAGCTGATTACGGATTAAGACAAGCTGTTAGTGACCTTGAATCAATGAGACAAATGATTCAAACAAACAATGACCGTATGGCCAACTTACAAATTTTAATTACCCTATGGGGAAGTACAATTGAAGAATTAAATGAAAAAACAAACTGGTTACAAGATATATGTGCTCGTAAATCAATGAGAGCAAGAGTATGTATCTATGAACAAGATAAAGCATTTATAAGTACATTACCTATTGAAAACATAAAGTATATGTATAACATGCGTAACGTTACAACAGGAGCTATCGCATCAGTTATCCCAATAGGTAATACTGAAATGAGCCATGAAGGAGGAATATTCCTTGGTAACAACTTATATACTGGTTCACCAATATTCTTCGATAACTTCATTGGACCACCATTACTAACTAACCCTATGATGGCTATATTCGGTATGGCTGGGGCAGGTAAATCTGTTACTATGAAAACTATGTTAGCCCGTGGTGTAGCAGCCGGTGAATGGGTAATAGTACTAGACCCTGAAAACGAATATGAAGGACTAGTTAGATACTTAGGAGGACAATACATGGAAATTAAATCTGGGGAATTCTCAGGTTTAAATCCATTTGAATTAGACGTTGAAGATGACGGACGTGAACAAATAATTAATATTTACGGTAAGTTATCTGAAATAAGAGAAATGGTATCAATGTTCTGTGAAAAGTTCAGAGAAGAACCACTTCATGGTAGAGAAATTACTACTGTTGAAGAAATCGTAAAATCACTTTACGCAAAACGTGGTATCACAAAAGATCCAAGATCACTATATAGAGAAGCTCATGAAGAAATCGATGGACAATTCTATACAGGACGTGTTAAAAAAGACATGCCTACTCTATCAGAACTTCAAGATGAACTATCTCAAATTGAATGGACAGAAGAACTTAGTGAAATCATCAAGATCTTAACAGAAGGAAACTCATTATCAATGTTCGATGGACAAACAGAAATCGATGTAGGATCAAGATTAATTGGTATTAACTTAAAGAACTTAACTGATGAATTCATGAAATTCTTTGCGACAGTTAATATCCTTTCATGGATATGGTCAAAGTTTAGTAACTGGCAATATAAGAACTTTAAAAAGAGGGTTGTTATCGATGAAGGATGGTTATTCGCACGTTATCCACACGCTGCAACATTCCTTGAAGAAATCGCTCGTAGAGGAAGAAAATATAGAATCAGTTTAGTAATAGCATCTCAAATGATTAATGAATTCTTAGCTAATGATTCAGGTAAAGCAGTTATCAACCAATGTGCTACTAAATTCGTAATGAAACAAGACCCAGCGGTAGCAAGACAAGTTGCTGATTACTTATTACTATCAAGTAACTGTCGTGAAATGATGAGTAACTTTACACCAGGACAAGGAATTTTATTAACAGATACAGATACAACACTTATGCAAATTACACCATTTGACTTTGAATGGGATTACATTAGAACATAGAAAAAAAGTTAATATTTATGGAAAATTAAGGAAAAAATTAGAATTTGAGGAGTATAATTATTGTTAGACACTCGCTAACTTAATATACACCTTAGATCGCGCAATATATTTATAATTATATTGAGTAAATTGGGTAAATTTATGTATAATTAAAGAGGCAAAGATATGAGTAGTATAAAGAAGGAAGGATACGCAATAAAGAAGATAGCTGCACTTGTGTGGTTTGTTTTTTGCGCCCTTTCTTTTTTATTTATAATGCCAAATAAGGCAGATGCTGAGATAATTACATATAGATATACCTTCTCTGGACCTGGAGGAACGCTTCCTTCAACAACAAATGGAACGCCAGAAACACTTCCAAGTTCTAAGTTAGTTCTTTATGTAACAGAAGATACTGAAAAACCAGTAAACTTAATGAGTCGTTATAAATTTGAAGATAGAGAATTAACAGGATTCTGTAATGTACCATTAGTATTTGGTATGATAGCAGGGCAGCCAGTTAATGCTAAGTATCCAAAAGACTACGCAGCAGGCGATATGTCCATTGGATCTAACCAAACAATTTATAACTATCTATCATATTTAGCATGTATTAACGAAGGAAGTTCGAATAGAAAAATACATAAATCAATATTATTTGCTATTTTTGATAACATTGGAGAAATATATGTTAAAGAAAACGGTGATAGAAGATACATATGGTATCAAGCAAACTTTAGTGGTAAAGACGGTACAAAAGATGATACCTACTCAAATTACATATGGCTTTATGATAGAGAAAAACTTAATGTAGACTTTAAAAAATTATTTGACCAAAGAGCATGTATAAGTCCAAGCCCTTTAATGCCTAATGTTTATACACCATTTAGATATCAATATGCTAAAGAAGATATGGGTATTAAACCAACTGATGGTTCAGGCATGGAAGGAGATTTAGGATCATTTTTAAATAGTGATATAAATATACTTATAGCCATGAACATGGAAATGGAAAAAGGAACAAGCGTTGGTAACTATTTAAAGACATTAAAGACAGTCTATAAAAGAGAAGAAGCACCAACACCAGAAAACTATGTATGGTGGTATAAAGAAGATTCTTATGACGAAAGTGATAACTCAATATTTGTAGATTGTGGTCCAACTAAAGGTGATACAAAATTCACATTTAAATATACACCAGATAATAGTGATGTAGAAAAATTATCCGTTGGAGCACTTACAAAGTGTAATGAAATAATGGGTGATTTCCGTATCGATACAGTTGATAACGGAGGAACATTATTATCAGTAAGACCGGACTATACATATAATAGTAAACATGTAGCATCAGAATACATTCACTTTAATGGATCTAAAGTATATCTAGATAAACCTTTCCATGTAGCTGTTGATTCAATGAGTTATGAAAGCACTACATCAGCATACGTTAGAGTAGCAAAGTTTAGTGAAGAAAGTGAGTTACATGACCCTTTATATGGACAACTAGTAGTATCAATTCCATGTAAAGAACTTGATAAGATAATAGAAGATATCACAGGTGAAGAATTACAAACTGGTGATATTGTTTATAAATATAACAATGGTTATACATTTGAATATAACAAAACAAAACATACAATTTCATTCTATAAAACAGATGATCCATCATATGTTGGAATGAACATGAAATTTAGTGATTTCTACAGCGTATATTTTGATTATCCAACAAATAGACAATATGGATTATCATTACTTGCTGACCCAAGAGGGAAATATGAAACTTACTTTATAAAAGCAGATCAATTAGTAAATAATGATGCACAATATAGATTCAACACATTAAGAGGAACAAAAGAAAATATTGATCAAGACGGTAATGTGTTTGATTTTTCTTGGTCACAAAGTGCAAGATTAAAAGCAATGTTATACGGTCTAATAAAAGATGCTGATAGAGAATGTTACCTTGCAGTATATGATCTTCATGGCATCTCATCAACAGCAAGAGGACAAACAAAAGATTTCACTGTAAATAAAGAAGATGTATCTCTAATTGCTGAAATACCTATAAGAGATTGGTTAATTATAGAGTATAAAACAGCAGTTGAAAAAATGAAAGATGATGTTGAACTAGAAAAAAGAACAGGAACTCTTGGAAATATTAATTCAAATGAAGCAATGAGAGTAGAACTAAAAGATTTTTTAGAAAGAATAGCAAGTTACTTAAAACCAATATTTATGTTCTTAGTATTCTTCTCATTAGTTCTAGCTGCTATTTACGCAGTATCAGATAGCCAAGATCCTGAAAAAAGAGTGCTAGTAAAAATAAGAATAAAAAATATTCTTCTTGGAGTAATAGCATTCTCATTAATATTCTTAATCATAGGAGTAGTATCATTCTTCTTCGATAAAGCAGCTAGTGATTTAAACCAAGCTGAAGAAGCAATAACATATGATATTTCAGGTTCTTATGATGAAGATGAAACTTGGCTTATTAAATTATTAACAAAAATATTTGAATGTTATGGTAGTGCCGTAGAATGGTTTATATCATTCGTAGGTTCAAGACTATTACAAATAGAAGAAAGAGAATTAAATATAGGACATGCCGTCTTTGCTGTAGAAGAGGCAGGAGGAATAAACCTCTACCCGTACACTGAATATGAATGGGCAATATATATGTATGGTTATAAATTACTATCTTCTATTGCTATATGTTTAATGGCACTTAGTATAGTTAAAACAGCAGTAACAACGATCTTCTATGCAGGTAATATAGAAAAGCAAATAGGAGTAAAACAAGATTATTATAGAATTGTTGTAGCAGTTTTATGTATTATTCTTATGCCTTATGCATTTAGATTATTATTACTATTAGTAAATAGCATAGTATTATTAATACCAGCAAATGAAAGTGCATTAGATTTAACCTTTGAAGGTTATGGACTTTTAGGAGGAATATGTAGAGCAACTTATGCAACATTAGCTCTTAAAGTATATCTAGCACTAGCAGTAAGAAAAATAATGATGACATTCATGCTTGTAGCAACACCAGTCATCTTTGGAATATGGACATTCAGTGATAGATTTAGAAGTTTTGACTTATGGGCAGGAGAATTAGTATCAAATGCATTTACACAAGTATCATATGCAGTAGTATTTTTCTTCTTACTAGTTGTAGTATCAACAGAATCAAACCCAATAGCAATATTAATTCTATTAGGTATGGTACTTCAACTTAGTGACTTCATAAAAGATTCATTACAAGGATTCTTAACAAAGAGCGGTGGTATAGATGAATCAAGCGTAGCTATGAATGCATTAAATACAGTAAAAAGTGTCGGAAAAACTGGACTTAATTATGCTAATAGAGCAAAAACTAATACTGGTCGTTTCATGGTAAATGCAGCAAACTTTGCTGATAAAAACAAAGTATCAAAAGGAGCCTTTAATCTAGCAACAGCCGGAGGAATAATATCAGGTGATTATAGAAGAGCATTATTATCTGGTAACTTCGGAGCAATTAGAACTAAAAAAGATCTTGCTATGGCAAGAAGAAAATTAGTAGGTGATGAAGCAAGAACAAAGAGAGGCCAAGCTGCAGAGTACTTACAAAGATTAGACTTAAATGATAAAGATATAAAAGAATTATATGATAAGTATGAGCTAGGAACTTTAACTAAGGAAGATATAGATAAATTATCACATGGATCAGGTAAAAACTTTGATTACTTACGTGATTATATCGCTACAAATGATGAAGCAAATAGTCTTCAAAAAGCGTATGAGAAATTAGAAACAACAGTAAATAGTACTGGTGGATTATTATCTAGTATGCAAGATGCTGCTACTAATAAGGTAGTAGATGATTATGTATCAAGATTCGGTAATTCACAAGTATCAAATGTCTATAATGAAATGAAAGAAGACTATAATAAGAACATCGAAGATTTAAAAGCATCTTATGAAGAATTTTCAAAGGGTGATCTTCCTGATGATATTAAAGCACAAAAGCAGGAACATATTGAAAATGTAATCAATGACATAGTACATGAAGGAATAGCCTTATCACAACTAGCCGTTGACGTAGATTTAGATATTTCAGACTTAAATATAGCAGGAAATACAAAAGATGCATTACATATAATGAGTAATGGCTTAGGCAATTACGACTTTGGTAATGTAGAAAAGATGGATAAGATAGAACAAAATATCTCAAAATTAGGAGAGACTATGAGAGAAACTAGAACATTAGATGAATCTAGCTTGCCAGATAGATCTCCAGAATCAGGACCAGCTCCAGAACCTAGAAAGAAAGATGGCTCAACAACAGCTGCAGCATCAAGTAAGTCAGATTCTGATAAAGCTCCTGAGCCAAAAAAGGAATAAATTATTAAAAAAATAATTAAAAAATAACTTAAAAAATAAAAACATTAAAAAACAGCAAAATTTCCAAAAATGGAAAAAATAATAAAAAAATAAGGTTTCTTTAGTATAATAATAAGGTGACTCAAAAAAATGAGCTGCCTTAAATACTGATAGATAAAGCATTCTGAGGGGAAAAAGTATAAAAAAGGTAGGGAAATTAAAATGAGTATTAAAAGAGGGATTAAAACACGTGATATTATGAATAAAAAAGGGAAAAAGAAGACTATTCGTATGAAGAAGTCTAGATTTAACCTAGCAAAAAGTGGCGTATTATTATTTACACTGCTTTGTGTTTTAGTTGGCTCAATTAATTTCTTCCCTATCACTAAAGCAAGTGCTGAAGAACGAGTTCCCTCAGGAATGATAAGATATAAATATGTCTTTGATTTTGGACAATGTGAAGGTGAAAACCTTGTTTATGAAATCGTAACATACGAACCTGTAGGTGGTATTTCAGGTCGTGATAACATAGAAATTAAAGACTCAAGATTCTTAGGTAAAATTGGTGGAGATAGTACTGAAAATACATCAGTTTCTACAAGTTTACTTCACTATATGCAAGATAATGGTGACGAATTATTCTATGTTTATGACATAAATGAACCAGCAAGTAAAATGACAAGAACAATCTTTAAGGAGCTATGTTACTGTATCGTTAAAACAAAATACGATAGACAAGTAACAGGGTCTGGAAATAAAGATATGAAAATCATTGCAAATGCATATTATCAAGATGCATGGGATGGTCATCAACCAATGGAATATGTATCAGTTGTTGATGACGGACAAAGATATCAGGATCCAAATTATCCAGGTTTCTATTGGGGTAAATGGAAACATAACACAGTAAATGATAACTTCTATGATTGTTTAATGGTTGACCAAGAAAGCAGAAAGAACCCAATAGCAGATAGATCATTCTGTAATGAAATGAAGATTCAAGTAAATGGTACTGATTATTCATTTGATACTATAATGAATGACCAATTCGTTTGTTACTTAGTATCAGAATCAATAAGAAGAGGTGAAAACTATCACTTTAAAAAAATAGTCTATGATGAAACTGTAGCTGAAGTTGATTCAGGAAGTTACGTAGCAGTACCAAATCCTGATACAGTAGACCCAGTTAATGCAACAATAGATGTAGACTTATATCATAAATATTCATACAACGGCGTAGCAAGTAATGAAAAAGTATTCACATTTAGATATACAAAAGGTGGACAAATAGGACTAGTTAATGACCCACTTGTCAGTGTTGAATATTTTACTAATACATCAAATAGTAGTACAGGCTCAGGAAACGAATACTTATTAAGAAGTAAGGTTGACTTAGCATTTGATGTCGATCAAAAATGTTTCCCGGCTGTAGGTCATGGTGGCAATCAATCATTTGGTAACCAGTTCTATAAGAAAACAAAAGATGGCGAGGTCCATGTAGCTTATAGTTCAAATAACCATACTCAGCCATTCTATACAGACCAACAGTTCTATCCACGTGGTGAATATGACCTAGCAACTGGTTTCATACATGCTTATGCAGCTGTAGCTCAAGGTAACCATGTAGATATTATTGAAGCAAAAAGATATTATAGTGAAAAAGAAAAATCAACTTTCTTAGGTACACACGGAACAGTCGATCGTACATACGATACAACTGAATATTATCAACGTGCATCAATAGCAGCTAAAATTGAATACGCTGTACTTGACGCATTTTTCCCAGAAGGAATAGAAGCACCAGTAGGTGATACACTAACATGTGGAAACTGGAAGTTAACTTATGTAAGAAATAAAAATATATTAGTAGCCTATAATGAAGACCTTGTTGAAGGAGAAGAACAATGTTATTTCATTATGGACTTTGCAAAAGGAACATTCTATAAAGTTCATAATATTGTAATGATTTCTGGACTTGATACATCTTATAGATTGCATCTTAGAAAAGATGAAGATAAGACGAGTCCTGATACACACTCAGGACATCTATATCAAGAGACAGGAAACTTTGGTAACAGATACTGTGCTTACTTATTTGGAAGTAATGCATCGAATGGTGGAGGAACCATAGGAGTAAATGGACAGGGTGTTCCGTTTAATGATACTGATTTATTAAAGAACTTAATACAAAAAGTGGCCATTGAAGAAAATAACTCATTATTATTAAGATTCTATGATGTACAAAAATCAGGATTTGAAGAAAAAAGAGGACAAGATCAAAATCACATAATAGGAATAGAACCTGAATATAATATTCTAAACTCAAGTGGAGCAATTGTAACATTTGATATTACACCATGGTTTAGAGAATTATATGCAAGAGAAATTGAAGAAGAAAAAGATGAATTAATAAGAGAACATCTAGAACATAATCCATTTGGTGCAGTATATATGACACAATCACAACTTGAAAGTAATGCAAACTCATTTATAAAAATGATTTTACATTATGCAAAACCAATTATTATGTTCTTAATATTCCTAGCAGTAATATATGCAGGAATATATTCATTAATACATAACCAAGACCCTAAAGAAAGAGTCTTAGTAAAAGAAAGATTAAAACATATCTTAGTAGGTACAATGATCTTTGCAGCTTGCTGCGGAATTATATTCCTTTGTAAGATGTTTATGGATACATCATTTACTAAGATAGAACAAATTACAGGTAGTAATTTATCAACACCACTTGATACACCAGTAGTTGAATATGAAACAAACTGGTTTGTAAACTTAATAGTAGAATTACTAGATGTAGTTGCAGAAATTATTGCATGGATAATAAGAGTAATCTTAAATGCAATTTTAGGTAACCAAACAATTGATTTAAACCAAGTAATATATAATCATGGCGTTTCAATTAGTGATTTTGACCTAGCACCATTTAGTGAAGGTGAATGGGCAAGATACATGTATGCTTACATGGCTCTTGAAGCATTAGCACTAGGATTATTATCAATAGCAATTGTAAAATTAGCATTTGATTTAATATTACATGCAGAAAACCAAGAAAAGAAAACAGAAACAAAAATGACATGTCTAAGAATTGGAGCAGCAATGCTAGCAATAGTTCTTGGACCATACATTGTAAGATTACTACTATTGCTATTTAACTGGTTAATAACTCTAGTACCAGTCAAAGATATAAATTTAAATTTAGTCTTTGAAGGTGATACTGGATTATTAGGAGCAATAGCAAATATTCTATATCAATGGACATTATTTAAAATATACTTAGTATTCGTAGTAAGAAAATTAATGATCACATTTATGCTTCTTATGACACCATTAGTATTTGGCTTATGGGCAATAAGTGATAAGTTTAGATCATTATCACTATGGATAGGTGAATTAGTAACTAATAGTGCAACGCAATTCTGTTACGCATTAGTATTCTTTATTGCATCATTACTTATGTATGAAAACCAAAGTGATTTCGTAACATTAATTATCGTAATGATGTTAATGCAACTTGCTGACTTCTTCAAAGATTCATTACAAGGTCTAGTAGAAAAATGGAGCGGAATTAATGAAACAGCTATTGCTGAAAAGACAGCAGGACAAATGAAAGGTTCAGTACAAAAAGGTGCGCGTATGGTTAAGAAGGGAGTTAACACAGTTGGTAATGCAACAGTAGGTATATCAAACTTCATTGATCCAAATCACGTATCACAAAAAGGAAGAGTTGCTAGAAACATTGGTAACGTTCTTGGAGGAAACATCTGGGGAGTTGAAACTAAATCTGAAGTTGATAAGAATGCAATGAAGTTACTAAAAGGAAAAGCAAACGAAGAAAATTCAAAATTAAAACAATATGATAGAAATTATGAAACAGCAAAAGCACATGGAAATGTTTCGGAAGATTATCAAATGAACTATGAATTAGCTCGTCGTGGTGAATTAACATTAGATCAAACACAAGCATTAGCAGCAGAAAATAGTGATTACGCATCAATTCATGAAATGAATAAAGCAAGAGTAGCTAAAGATAGTTATGATGATGCATCATCTGCAGCAAAAACACAAAGTAAGAATGATAAGAACTGGATCGATAACATGAAGTCTAATGCAAAAGATAATATACTTGATCAATATAATGAAGTATCAAATAATAGAGGACAAAGTAAAGAAGAAATCTTTAATAGATCAAGAGATGATGCAGCAAATAAAGCAGCACAACTTGATGTAACAAGAGAATTATTTGAACAAGGAAAAGCAACAGAAGGAGCATTAGTTCAAGCATGTAAAGATGCAATTCAAAGTACATTAAAACTTGGTGAAGATGGAAAGAATGCAGGAATGGGAGATAAATTATCTCAAGACTTAAGAAGAGAAATCGTAGACCAAGTAACAGAAACAATTCAAGGCATGAGCGGCGTATCTGATGCAACAAAAGATAAAGTAGCAGATATGAGAAGAGATGCTTATAGACAAGATGAAGGTCAATCAAATGCATCACAACTTGCAAATGTCACAACACAATTAAATCAATTTGAACAAGAACAAAAAGATTCATTTGCGAAAGCAAGAGATGAAAGAGCAAATAAAATGAGAGATACATTTGGACTAGAATCTAAAGAAAAATAATTTTATAAATTAAAAAAATAAAAAATTAAAAATAAAAAATAAAAAATAAAACTAAAAAAATAATGAGAGTAAATATATAATAAAAAGTTATTAATGAGGGGAAAAGAAGAGTTATGAAGCTATTAAAGAGGGTTAACTTAAAAAATAAAGCTTTAAAACTAGGGTTACTTTTAGTAACTCTTCTTTTCGTGTTCTCATTTACTCTTATAAATAATCTATCAAGTAAGATAGATTTTAATGATAATGACATTAATAAAGTTTATGCAGAAGAAGGATTTTTTGAAGAAGGATATCACTACACACTAAAAGTAGAACCATCAGCTTCAGCAAAAGCAACTTTTGAATTTGAAATGGATGGTGATACAGCAATTAATTTTAAATCATCATCAAAAGTTGTAGTAGATGGTGATGAAGTTTCAGGTTCAACTGTTTATGATAAATTCATTAAAGCATATTTCATGTACAAAGATAAACCTGGATCAGAAAGAGATGAAAAAGTTATAAATTGTGTTGACTTTTTTGTTCGAATTCTTCAAGAAGGTGGACTAATATCTCAAAGTGATAGAACTAGAGAAAAATTGCTAGCTAAAGGCGGCGATATTAAAGATTCAGATTTATTAATACCACTAGTTAAAAATTTTAATGATCATAGTTATGTAACTATTTCAAAAACTAAAATAACTGAAGAGGAAGAAGAAACACCTGAAGAAGAGGAAGAAGAGGATGATGTTGAAAATGCAAACTTCAAATTAATTTTTGATATTGGTGAAACACAAATTAATGTCATAGTTCAAAATTCTCAAGGTAGAGATTATAGAAAATATAAATTTGCAACAGTAGATAGTGCTAATAATACATATACTGAAATTAAATATAACAATAGTACATTAAGAAATTTAAAAATAAATCATGATGGTGATGGTGCATATGTTACACCATGGATTGTAGGTGATGAACCAGCAGGATTAAATATGTTCTACACTACTTCAGGAAAAACTATTGATGATTATTATAGCATTATAAGCAATACACTTCCTGCAATAAACTTTAATGAACCAGTATTAGTATTATCAAAATCAAATGATGGTAATGAAGTTGTATTATATTATGGTTATGAAAACACAGCACTTGGAAACTGTCGTTTACATGAAGCAGCTAGATTAGATTGCAATCAACTTAAAAGTATTTTTGATGGACAAAATGAAAACCTATCTGTTGGAGATTGGATAATAGAACCATCAAGTCCAAATAGTACATTAATCGTAGCATATAAAGAAGGACAAGATAAAGTCGAGGAAGGCTATTATTATGACTTTAGTCAACTTAAAAAATGTTATATAAAAGATGATGATTATTTTGATTTAATAGTTTCAGTTAAAAAAGGTAAATCAGGTAGTTTTAGTTATAGTTATCCAAGAGATACACATCAATTTTTCTGTTTAATTCGTTGTTCACGTGACTGTGAAAAGAAAGGTGATGGATATAACCAAACTGCAGCTAAAGCAGAATTAGCAAGCGTACTAGCAGATGAAAACGAAGAAGCATTTGCCTTAACTTGTACAAATAAACAAGACAACGCTGAAGGTTCTGGAAAAGTTAGTGCAGATAAATTTAAAGTAAGTGATACATATCATGATGGTGATGAACCACAAGGAGAAGATTATCCACCAGAATTTCCATTATCAGAAATGTTAATGAAAGTTCCAGAATTTAAATCATTAGTAAAACAACAACAATCTGGATTATTAATGAATGCAGATTTAACAGCAACACTTGGTGCAGGTAAAGAAAGAGAAAAGAAAGAATTCTTAAGAGATTTATTCTTCTATGGAAGAGCAATATTACTTTTCTTAATATTACTTGCATTAATATATACAGCAATCTTATCAATTCAATCAGCAACAGATGTTGATAAGAGAGTATTAATAAAAACAAGAATAAAAAATATTTTAACAGGTGCAATTATATTCTCGGTAGCTATACCAATGTTCGGAGTAATTTTAGCATTCTCAGAACAATCATTCGTAGCACTAGGAAATATTGCAGATACATATCAAGGACCAACATTCTATACAACAAAGACAAGATTCCAAACAGGATGGCTTGTTAACTTAATAGGTAAACTAGTAAGATTAGTAGCACAATTATCTAATTGGCTTGTTGATGAATTATTAAGATTATCAATAGAACCAGGAAGATCAGTAAATGTTATGAATCTTATCTATGGTGTATATGATGATATAACAGGAGAAGTTAGTAGCCTATTACCATTTAGTGCAACTGAATGGAGTACATTAATGGTTGGTTACAGACTATTATCAGTTCTAGCAATTTGTCTTCTATCTATGGGTGTAGTAAAACTTGCAGGAGATTATATCTTAAATGCAGGTAACTATGAAAAGATAGCAAGAACAAAAGAACAAATTAAAAATTTCGCATTCACAATTTTAGGTGTAGTAGTAGCACCTTATGCAATAAGATTATTATTCTTATTATTTAATTACTTAACAGCAATGTTACCAATCAACGGAACAGAAGCAACATTTGAATTTAGTGCAGATGATAGTGGTTTCGTAGGATCGATTTGTAACTTAGACTTTGCATTAATTAAATTAAGAATATTTATAACATTCTTTGTAAGAAAAATTATGCTGGGAGTTTTACTACTAGCATCGCCAGTAGTATTATCAGTAAAATGTATATCAGATAAATTTAGAGGATACCAAATGTGGATAGGAGAACTTCTAGCACAAGTATCAATTCAGTTCTGTTATGCATTAGTAATGTTAGTAGTAATATTAATAACATTTGATGGTCAATCACCATTCATGGTATTAATATCAATTACTCTATTACCTAGATTTGCACAATTCTTTAGTAAATCTCTTCAAGGATTTGCTCAGCGTTGGAGCGGAGCTCCAAACGCAGATCAAATTGCGAATAGAATTATTGGAGGAATGAAAAAAGCAAAAGGAACAGCAAAAAGAGCTGTTAATGGAACAGGTAAAACATTAATAAAAGCATCTAGATTCTTTGACAAAGATGGTGTATCAAAAACAGGAAGAAATGTTCATAACGTTGGAGCATTACTTTCAGGACAACCATTAAATATGAGAACAAAGAGAGAGATGTATGACAATAGAGCAAAAGTAGCAGCGGAAGAACTAAGTAAATCAAAAGATAAATTAAGAGATGCTAATGCAAATATGAAACCATGGCTTAGTGATGAAGATGTAAATGAATATAAAGAAGCATATGAAGAAGCAATGAAAAATGGAACACCATTTGATAAAAAGACAGGAACAGGTTATGACGAAGTAAATGATTATTTCGAAGCAAAATCTGATGTAGCATATAATCAAAATAGATATGATGCATACACTGGTTTGAAAAATACATATGCTACAGATGCAACATATGGTGAAGGAAATAATATGCTAGGAAGACTAGCACAAAAAGCTGAAGGACATAAAGCTCTTCAAGGAGCAATTAATGCTGTAAATTATGGACCTATGTCAGCAGCACAAAGATGGGCATCTGGTTATAAAAAGATTTGTAACGAAGCACAAAATAAAGAAGCTGATATCATAAGAGAAGCAAGTGGAATAAAATTTGTAAATGCAGCAGAAGTAGTAACAGATATAACAAATATGCAAGCACTTGCAATGGACAGTATTAAGAGCGGAAAGAAAATTGATGTCACAGGAACAAATTTAAGTGCTAATGATACATTAGATAAAATTAAGAGCTTACTTGATAAAGATGGTTCAGCAAGTTTAACAAAACTTGATGCAGCAAAAGAATTAATTCAAGTAGTAGCAAACTTTGAACAAGTAAGAACAGGAAGCATAGATTCTGATCTTATGGATAAGATGAGTAACATAACACAAAGTTATGAACAAAAAGTTATCAATCAATCAGGAGGAACAATTACTAAAGATAACTTATCTCAAAAATTACAAGAAATAAGACAAAGTGCAGTTGAAGATTTCACAAGAGCAGAAAAAGATTATAAGTATGATGTAACAAAAGAAGAAGCAAAACATTCATTAGACTTCGACCCAACATCTACAACTATGGGATTCGGTGATGATACTGATATGAGATTCGCTGATGACTCAAGACCTGGATTTGGTATGGATGAACAAATCACTGAATTTGGTGAAGAAATGCATAATCCATTTAACGGTGAAGAAGAACCGGCTCCAGGTGAAACAATTATTCATAATGAAAATAATCCAAAAGGAACACAAAGACAAATTACTGGATATAGTAGCGGACCAAGTGATGTTGGAGTAGCATCTATAGCAGTAGCAGCAGAAAATTCTGGCGAAGCTCCAGATATGTTCATAGGTGATGATGGAGACTTTAATGATGATGCCTTTGAAGAAATAGAAAAACAAGAAAAAGATAAAGGTAAAGATAAAGATAATGCTAAATCAAATGAAACTAAAAAGTCAGACAAGAAAACAATTGATGATTTAGTAGTACAATATGAATCAAAGAAAAATGGTAATGAACAAAATGCAGCAGCTGATATAGCAAAAGAATTAATGATTGCAGCTGCAGAATTTATTCAAGGCGGAACTGATGTAGATCTTTCATCATCAGATTTTGCATCAGCAAAATTCGAAGGTGAATCAAGAAAACAAGAATTAGATAAAGCCATTGAAAAGATTCAAGAAGTATATCCTGAAGTAACAGCAGAATATATCGAAGCACATGCTGAAGAAATTATAGCAAGAAAACATGTTGATAAAGGAAAATCTCAATCAGGTCAAGATAATTTTAAGGCATCTGGTGTTATAAAAAATAACATGACAGAACTTCCTAAAAAACCTGGATCAACACATTAAAAAAATATTTATAAAAAACAAAAACAAAAAATTAAAAAACAAAAAAATAAAATCATAAATCTAAAAAATAATTTTAGAAAGGGGTGAGGTAAGTGCACTTATTAAAAAATAAAATAACAAAAATATTTACATTGATAATGATCACATTAGTAAGTGTGCTTAACACTTACCAACTAAGCTTTGCTTCTGACTTAGATTACTATGATCAAATATTAGAAGATAAAACTGGTGTAGCAACAAACTTAATAGCGACAATAGTTTTCTATGGTAGAATAGTTTTATTACTTTTAATATTCATAGCAATTGTTTTTGCAGGTATAAGACATATGCTTGGAGGAACAGATCCAAAGCAAAAAGTAAAAACTGCAATTACACTTAAAAATATTTTAGCAGGTATAATTATATTTATTATTATGATATCTCTTATTGGAATAGTAATAGAATATCTTGATAAGAGTTATGAAGTAATAGAAACAAGTAAAGCTGAAATTGAAGAAACATTCTATCATAATGATGATAGAATAGCAGGACAAAGTTTATTATTAGATTTAATAGAAATGCTAATTAATGCATACAATGCAATAGTTAGCGGTATTATAGAACTTCTTATGAAGAACATTGATATGACAACAGAAGGTTGTGACTACATAGGTGCCATCTATGATGTATATGCCCCGGACGGATCGGTTTCAATGAATAAACCATTCGATGAAACTGGGGTTGAATGGTCAAGACTTATGACAGGTTATAACTGTTTCGTATCAATTGCATTCTTAATGCTCGTATTTGTATTCGTTAAAACAGCAATAGAATATGTACTATATGCAGGTAACGAAAAGAAATTAGTTGAAGTAAAAGAATCGTGGTTTAGAATATTCTGGGCAGTATTATTACTACTTACAGTACCATATATAGTTAAGTTATTAATTTATTTATTTAACTATATGACGGCTGTAGTACCAGTTGATATTGATAACAATAAATTTGAAATTGATATAGACTTCCCAGGAGTATTAGGAGCCATAGCAGATTGTTACTGGATAACAACAAAGTGGAATATCTTCTTAACATTCTATGTAAGACATTTAATGATTGATATTCTTGTTGTATCAGCTCCAGTAGTAATAGCAGCGTGGGCAATAAGTAAGAAATTTAAGAGTTTCCCATTATGGTTTGGTGAACTATTAACAAACATAGCAACACAATTCTGTTATGCTGTTGGATTCACAATAGTATTATTACTCTCATTCGAAGATGAAAATCCAATCTACGGTATGATATTAGCAACAGTATCAATTCAATTAGCTAAGTTTGTCAAAGATTCATTACAAGGATTCTTCCTAGCAGGTGCAGGTATCGATGAAGAAGGTACAGCAACAAGTATTGTTGGAAGAGTATTTGGATGGGGTAACAAAGTTAAAAATAAAGGAAAGAGTTTATTAGATTTTGCTGGAGGACTTGCAACAAAAGTTGACCCAAAACATCAAAAAGGATTTACAAGAGGAGTATATAATTTAAGTCAAATAGGTAGAGGAAGATTTAATCAAGTAGTATTCTCACCAGGTAAATCAGATAAACAATTAAGACAAGATAAAGATAGAATACAAGCACAAATAGATCATATGTCTGATGAAGACGAACAAGTTGAAGCACAAGAATATTTAGATGCAATAGATGCAGGAAAAGAAATAGATGAAAAAACAGGTGGAATTTTTGATGCTATTAATAGATATAAAGTAGCAAAGAAAACTAAGAAAACAAAAATTTCACAAATGAGAGATAACATTGTTGAAGGTATAAATAATCGTAACGTTCAACAAGCTGCTGAAACTTATGGTGGAGCACCAATAGAAGATGCAAGAAGTTTAAGTGAACTACAAGCAGATTTAAGAGCTCAAACATATGCTGAAGAAGAAGCGGAAGCAGCATCTAATTTAATTAATACACTTGAAGGCGATAATGATGAAATGATAAATGAAGCACAAAGTAGAGAAACATTAGATAATACTTTAGTGCTAGCAGAAAAAGAAATGAAAGACTTTGCAGAAAATTATATGTCACAAGATATGGCAGTAAGAAATGCAACAATCAAAAATTTAGGACAAGCACTTCATAATCTTCAAGTACTAGATGCATCATTCTTTGATGGATCAAATAAAGAAACACTAGAAGCATTACAAATGAAAATTGCAGAAACAATGGTTAAGCAATTAGCAAGTACTAATGGTTCTGAAACTGGTGGTATAAAAGTTAAAATTAATATTAAAGGTTTAAGTGATCTTATGGACATTGAATCTGATGAAACATATGATAAAGTTAAACCATTAAAACCACTATAAAATTTTAATTAAAAAATAAAAAAATAAAAAAATAAATTTACTTAAATATAACTTCTAAGGAAGGAGGTGCATAACATGGGATATTTTCATACTGAATCATTTGTTCCTCAAGGATCACAACAAAAAGATAAGAAAAATGGAACAGGCAGTTATCAAGGAATTAAAAGAAAAACAATTCCTCAAAATTTAAATCCAGATGGATCTAGTGGTAACACAATCTATGGTGGTGAAGAAGATCCTGCTGAACAAGATGAAAGAGCAGCAGAAATGGCCACAGCTATCGAAGGAGGAACACCTGATACTATTGAAGCAGATACAGAAAGTGATTATGAAGAAGAATCAGCACAAGGTGAAGCAGCTTCAGTAAAAACAACTGATGGATCTAAAAATAAAATCCTTGATAAAGTTTCTAAAAATAAAATGAATTCTAATCAAGGAAAAAATAAATTAATAAGAAAAATAATTAAAAAAGTTGGAGATGCAGTAATTAAATTAATTATTTCACACCCAGTTATCTCATTTACAATATTTGCAGTCATTGTTATTATAGCTCTTATGGCTTTTGCATTTGATGATGAAGATAATAATGGTGATGAAAATAAGTATAGAGAAAATCTTCAAACACAAGACATGACTAATGAAAGAGAATTCCAACACAGAAAAGAAAGTTATAAAGACTGGATTAAAAAAGAATTAACTCTAGCTGCAGCATATTCTGCTATGACACTTGATAGTGACTTTAGAAAATTAAAAAGAGATATCCTAGAAAGTCAAACTGAAGTATTTGGTGAAGATAATGCTACTATGGCATCATACGATAAAGAAGCAGGTTATCAAATACTGAGTGACGAAGGTGTTCTTTTAAACTTACTAGAACAAATTAGTTATGCACGAAATTATACAGACTGGGAACCTAATTATGACTATGATGGTTCACTAGACGAAAGATACTTCGCAGCCAAAGATGAATGGGAACAGTATAAAGATACTGATCACTGGACAGAAATGGAACGTAGAAGAAAACTAGAAGAATTTAATGAATTAGAAGAAGAATATAATTCTCTAACAGATGCGGTTAAACGTTATGAAGAGATGAATCTAAAATATAAAGAAAAAATTGATAAACAATTTGTTAACTCATCTAAGGAAGCAAAAGTTCACCCAGATGGTAAGCCAGTAGAAAATAAAGTTGAAGCATATTTTAGAGATAGATATGGAGTAAGTACTGGTGAAGTAATGAAAGAACTTACATACTATCATACTATTATGGAAAGAACTATGAAGTATACAAAAACTATCACAGGAACTACAACAACTGAAATCAATCAATGGCTTGAAGATCCAAAATTTGAAGACAGTGAATTCGTAACAGAAAGTGATAGAGGTATAGACCTAGCTTATGTTGAATTTCCATTTAGAGCAAGACTAGAACTTGTTCACCATGAAGTAACTCTTGATGGTATTAATAATGATGGAAGTTTAAACAACATATTTGAAAATGCAGATGTAAGAAAGAAAATTAAAAAATCATTGGCATATCATATACCTATATTTGAATATGCAACATACTCAAGTAAAGTTGCAGGTAAAACATTCTATAATTATGAACTATATGATGAAGAATATTTTAATGAAGAAGGTAGATATATTTATGATACTAACTTCGATAAGAAGATAAAAAATTATACAGAAAATCCTGAATGTTCATTAGACTTCTCAATAGTACAACAAGTTCAAATATGGACAACAAAAAGAAATATGCTAAAGGAACAATTACAACATGTAGAAGACCCAATAGCAGCACAAGAAATACAAGAAGAAATAGATAGATTGGCTGAAGAACTTGGACATCATCCAAACCAATCACAAAGTTATGCAGCATATGTAGAAAGTTATCAAAACTTCTTAAATATGTTCATAGCACTTGATAACGAAAATAGACCATACGATCCACATAACCATAATATCTTCAAAGATGTAGATGAAGAATATTATATAGCTTATGCAAAAGTTCCAGATAAAAAAATATTATCTGATGCTTATACTGAAGAAGTAACAGTAATAGAAACAAAGAAAGCTGGAGGAGCAGGATCAGGTCAAGGAACAGTAACTTATGGACCATGGCAACCATCAGGAACAAATATGGATGGAAGCTGCACAACAGAAGTTAAATCAGAAATAAAATCTTTAATAAAACAATCAAGCTTAAAACCAGTTAAAGTTAGATCAGTATTAAATAGTGCTGACTACGAATATGAAAAAGAAGAAGAAAGAGTAACTAATGTTGATGAAATGTTAGCTGAAGCAAGAAATAGTTCTCATTGGGAACAAAGAGAAGTTTTTGTAGCAGGTCAATCAGCAGGTTATGAATATCAAAAAGTATCACAAATAAGTTTTACTAACTGGGGTAAAGTAACAGCAGAAGTTGAACCATGGGAAACAAATACAAATATGCAACTAGATACAAAAACATATCTAGAAGATTTCTATGGACAAACAGAATTATTAACAGAAGAATATAATTATGATGATTCACCAGGATCAATAGGTAATCACCCAGGAGCTGGTGGTGGACATGAATATCAAGATCCAGGAGAAAGAAATTACACACCAGGATATATTGATCTTCCATATTATTATCAATTTAATTATCCAAATGATCTATACTCAATATCAACAGTAGCAAGAGCAGGATGTGGACCATCATGTCTTGCAATGTGTGTATCTGGTATGACATCAATAACAGTAGAACCACCAGAAGTAGCATTATGGTCTGCTGATAATGGTTACTACGAGATAGATAAAAATGGAGTAGGACAGGGATCTTCTTGGGACTTAATTCCACAAGGAGCAGCACACTACGGATTAACAGCAACACCAATATTGAGAACAGATAAAGATTCAGTAGTAGCCGCCTTATCAGCAGGATATCCAGTCATAGAAATATGTGGACCTGGATTATTCACAAGTGGTGGACACTTTATCTTACTTACAGGTATCGATGAACACGGTAATGTAAGAATAAATGACCCAGGATCAAAAAATAGAACATATAAAATAACAGGACAAACATATGATATTGATACAATTATGGCTAATGCATCAACAAAAAGAGGAAATGAAGAAGCAACATTCTGGGTAATATCATAAAAATAAAAAACAAAAAAATTTAAATGAAAAAATAAAATTTAAATGAAAAAATAAATTTATATTAAATAATCTTAAGGAGAAATACTAATGTATATATTTGGAGTATTTATAGAAAAAAGAACAATATTTAAAGTAGTATTAATCATATTAGTAATCATAGGATTAATAATAATGACTAATATAAGAATAAATAAAAATAAAATAACAAGAACAAAATTTGAAACTCCAAGTGAACAAATAGATGGTGGAGATGCATATTATCATTATGGTGTAGTAATATATGATTTTGATAAAATAATGCCATACTTTACAGATACTAAAGGAGCATTAGATTTTCAAGATTATTTAACAAACGTAGTACAAAATAGTGGTACACAAATTCAAGAATGGTGGATTACTAATATAAAATTTAATGAAACAGCTCTTTCATTGACATTTGATGTAGCAAGTAATGATAAAGAATATTTTACAATCACAAAATCTAATGAAGGTATGAAAGTAAATTATACTCATAAGAATGAAAACTATACAGGTAAGAAACCAACTAATAAAGTTATAAAATAAAAAACAAAAAATAAAAATAAAAATACTAATTATATAAGGAGGTGAAAATTATGAAACATAAAAATATATTACTAAACATATCAAAAAGGTTAATAGTATTATTTTTAGCAACTACTTTTATGTTTATTAACATATTAGAAGTTTCATATGCCTCAGAACATATTACTATACCTGATAAGATAGTATTTAATGACTACATTAAAAAGATGTATTACATTGAAGATGAAAGTAATGAAGATTTAATTTACAATGCAATATTAGATTATAAAGATAGATTTATAATGTATGTAGACTTAGATTACGTACTAGGTAAAGTAGAAGAAGCTAACGTATTAAATATTTATTATTTAGTTAATAATGAAATACATACTGCTCACTATGCTAGTGAGTTTAGAGAATATGATGGTGGTGGCGGAGGAGCAACACCAGACCCAGGATATACACCAGGAACGGATATGGGTGGTGAAAACATGTCTGTTGTTATAACAGAATATGTTCAATATGTTTGGGATTATTTATTAGCTCATGGCTATACAGAAATAGCAGCCTCTGGTATCATAGGTAACTTACTATCAGAATCAGGATGTAGACCAAATAACGTACAAGGATCATATAGACAACGTAACCAAGAACAATATAACCAAGAATATACCGATAAAGTAGATAGTGGTGAAATAAGTAGAGAGGATTTCGTACATCACGGACCAGGTGGTGGTGGTTACGGAATAGCACAATTTACTTACCACACATATAAAGAAGAACTATATGATGGAGCAAAACAAAGAGGTTGTTCTATAGCTGATATAGGACTTCAATGTGATGTTATGTATAATGACAGTTTAGGTTTAAAAAACACTATGAATAGTTATAACAGTGTATTCGATGCAGCATGTTGTTTCTTACATAACTATGAAAAACCACAAAACCAAAGTAATGCAGTAGAAAATGAAAGAGCAGCAAATGCTAGAGGAGTATATTTTAAAATGACAGGTAGACATGCTCCTGAAGTTGGAGGTGGTAATGGTGATACAGATACACTATTCTTCCAAGGTATACTTCCTTATGAGTATAGAAACATGAAATACTATGGTGATACTCTTTGCGGTAGATATAAACTAAGAGATACAGGAGCAGGTCCAACAGCAATAGCTATGGTAGCAACTAACTTAGTAAGATTAACAGAACCAGATAAAGTAGCAGAACAAACGGCAGAGTATATGACAAGTGGTGGATCAAAACTAGGTATGCTGACAGATGTATCTAAGTTTGGATTAAAAGCAACAGCCATAGGAAAAGATACAGCTAAATTATATGAAGCTCTAAAAGCAGGAAAGAAAGCAATTGCAGTAACAGGATCAAAAGAAGAAGGTGGAGTATACGGAATATTTAATAGAACAGCAGATTGTAACTTCATAGTACTTCTTGGTCTTGATGAAAATGGATATATTGAAGTTGCAGATCCTGATGGAGGAAACTATCATAATTTAATAGAAAAAGATATAACATTTCAAATTTTAAAAGGAGAAACAGTTGGAGGATTTTATGTATATGAACCATTAAATAGTTCAAGCATAAGTTCAAACAATTAGAAAAATAAAAATATATGAGTAGTAGTTTTAAAATTAAAAAGAAAAATAAAAAATATATAGTATATTTTTTAATAATAATAGTACTAATAGTAATAGTAGCTATGATGGTTTATGATGATACACATAAAACTGTAAAGAATGTAATAATAGAAGAAAAAGATGCTGCCCCAACTAAACAGTATCTTGTAACCAAGGCATTTACAAGGATTGCACATTGGGATCTATTTTTTGAAAAGATAGGTAATGATGATATAAGTTATAAAGTAAAAGATAAAGTAGAAAACTATATGTCAAATTACATTGATGAAAAGAAATGGATTATAGATAATGGAGATAAAATTGGTGATCAATTTATTATAGAAATGCATTCAGAAATAGCTGATAGAAAAATAAGAGTAACATTAAATGAAGAATATAGAATAACATCATTATTATTAGATGATGTAGAAAAAATCGGAAGAGAAAATGAATTAACAGAAGATGAACAAGAATATAAAGTAGCATACGATAAAGCAAAAGAAGAGTTTTCAAAAAACTTAGGAGCAGCTGACTAAGAAATTTTATAAATAAAATTTTATAAATGAATTTTAAAACATATACATATATATAATAAAAAATACTCGAAAATATTTTCGAGTATTTTTTTATTATAATTTATTCTTTTTTAAATTTTTATATTCTTCTATTTAAAAATTAAATATAATATTCCAAGATGAAGCGGATATAAAATATAGAAAATATTTTTAGATAAAATATTCATAAATTTATTTTTATAAATATGTCTTTGGATTGTTTTATTTTCTTTTTTATATTTATCACAAACCACGTAATACATGAATATTACTGGGATTGCACATAATGTGAAGAATGTTCTAAAATTACCTAGCAAAGCATATTTATATAATGCATATAATATTTCTGTTATACTAAAATATAAAATTGATAAATATTTATTATCACATTTATAAAATATATAACAAAGAATAGGAAGTATATATCCGTATTCAAAGAAATATAATCCTTCAAAAAGTGATGCTGTTATAATTAAAAATATTTCACTAAAATTATTTAATTTTAATTTATTACTTATATATATAATTAATGCAAAAACAAAAAATCCTAACATAACATTAAAATTTTTGTTATTAAAATATAAATAAAAAATAGGTTCAGATATTAATCCGAATATTAATAGTTTTAAAAGCTGAACATTGGGTTTTTTAGTTTTCTTAACACCTTGTCCTATAAGTAAACAAAACAAAGGAAAACTAACTCTACCTATGATTCTCATTAACTCACAATCTAAACTAAAACCAATATGATCAATAAGCATAGTTATGAATGCTATTAATTTTGTTATTAAAAATATATTCATAAAATTTCATTCTCCGATAATTAAATTATTAACTAATATACTAATTAATTTATACTAAAAATTATAATAAAAAAATATATATAATCAAGCAAATATATACTTGATTTAATTTAGATATCGTGATACAATAACGCTAGGTTGTGGGTATAATATAAGGGAAAAGAGAAAAGAAGAGGAAAAAGAAAGATGAATATTGTAAGTAAAAACGGATGCTTATATGTATCTTTTGATAAGTACATAGATGAAGATAGCATCGATAGTTTCAAACAAGAAATTGATAATGCTTACAAAAGCGAGGAAGCAAAAGATATGGTATTAGATTTTTCTGGCTCTAAAGATATACCAGATGATGGTGTAGGATTAGCACTAGGAAGATATAAACATGTACTAGAAAATGATGGACATATGTACATAACTGGAGCTAAAGGTAATGTAGATAAAATTCTTAAAGAACACAACGTATATGATGTTATCCCATCACTTAAAGACATGAAAGATATCAAACTATAAAATGCTCCTGTGGCTTAGTGGCATAGCAGCTCATTCGTAATGAGCAGACCGTGAGTTCGATTCTCACCGGGAGCTTATTATTGGTTAAAAATTAAAAAGTTATTAAATAAAAAAGATTAGAAAATCATTAAGATTTTCTAATCTTTTTTTATTATATTTTTCTATTAAGATTAAAAATTATTGTACGATAAAGTATCTAGAAGTGTGTATTTATATCTATATATATCTAATATAACTAATATAACTAGATATAAATTTATTTTAGGTTATACTAGAATATACTAGAAGTAAACGAGGGAGATTAGGCATGACATTAGTTAATGATTTTTCAGATGTTAATAAATATAAAATCTTAATAATGATCGAAAACGGTGATGACTTAGGTAAAGTAATCACTGCTATTAACGATGTCAAAAGTTGTGAAGTAATGGGTATAACAGACCCAGTACAAATGACTAACATCCTACAAAATGATCACACTTATGATATCTTAGTAATGCACTGTGCTGATGAATTACGTGATACTATAGAAACAGTCAAAGCTATAAGAAAACATAATACAAGTATATTTGTTATCTTATTAACTAATGAATATATGTCCATTGATGATATGGATTCCTTAGCACGTTATAATGTTCAAGGTTACTGCAAAGATACTGGTGATCTTGATGAACTGAAGATATGGATACATAGTGGTATAAGAATTCTAGAACAAACTAAGATGTTAAAACAACTTTATGTACAAACAAAAAATCAAGCTGAAACAATTAAAACATTAAATACAAAATTATCTAGTTCATACTATGAAACAATAGATACCTTAAGAAAAGCCGTTGATAAAAAAGACCCTTATACAAGAGGTCATTCAGATAGAGTTGGATATATATCAGCAATGATAGCTGAAACATTAGGCTTATCACAAGATGAAATAGATATGATAAGACTAGGTGGTCAGTTCCATGATATAGGAAAGATAGGTATTAAAGATAATATAATAACAAAACCAGCAAGACTTACTGATGAAGAATATGAAGAAATTAAAAAACATCCAATCATAGGTTTTGAATTATTAGAAAAGAATAATATATTTAAAGATATCTTACCAGCAATAAGATCACATCATGAAAGATATGATGGTCATGGATATCCAGATGGATTAAAAGGAAATGAAATACCTCTTATGGCAAGAATAGTTTGTGTAGCAGACTCATTCGATGCTATGATGAGTAAGAGATCATATAGAGATAAGATGGATTTAGAATATACAATGAATGAAATAGATAGATGTAAAGGAACACAATTTGATCCAAAAGTAGCTGAAGCATTCAAAGTATTAATGAAAACTAGATATGATGAAATCATAGCAATAACAGGAGAATATTAATTCATATAAATTATATGATTAATATATAAACAAACAAACATTATTAATATTTCAAGTTAGAAAATAGAATAACAAAAAAGAAAAAACTAATTTGAAACAAAAAAAGATGAACGTAAGTTCATCTTTTTTAATGATAAAAAATATATAAAAATTATATAATAAATGAATATAAAAATAAAATAAAAATTATTGATAAACATATTGCTAAAATCATGGATTCGTGATATGATATGCCTTAACAATTTGTGATTTACAATCACATTATATTATTTAAATATTTAAAGAAACTAAACAAATAAAGGTATGGTAATGTAAGGAGAACAACATGAAAGAGACATTTAGAAAGAACATAGCAAACTATATTACAATCATAAGAATTATATGTGTATTTATCCTATTAGCACTTCCGGTATTTAGTAATGCATTTTTTATTCTTTACTTCATAGCAGGAACTAGTGATGTACTTGATGGTTTTTTAGCAAGAAAGTTAAAGATACAATCAGAGTTTGGTGCAAGATTAGATTCATTTGCAGATTTTAGTTTATTAGCAGTATGTCTTATAAAGACTATGCCATATTTACTAAGTACAGTTAGACCTATACTTTGGGTAGCATTGGGTATCATTTTAGTTATTAAGGTAATATCAATTGCTGGTATAATAGCTAAGACAGGATCATTTGGATTACTTCATACATTCTTTGCAAAGTTTAATGGTGTATTATTATTTCTAGCATTATTTCTTATACCAGTAAGTGATATAAATATACTAGGAACAGTACTTATAATTTTTTGTGGTATAGGAGCCATTGAAGAAGTAATATATGTTGCTTGCTTTGATAAATTAAATCTTGATACAAAAGGTTTAGTTTTTGAAATAATTAAAAAATAATATTTAAAAAATTCAAAAAACAGTAATAAAAAAGATGAACTTTATGTTCATCTTTTTTTGTTATTATTGTTATTTTTATGGGCTTAATAAATTATAAAGTAATATAAACTTTAATATTACCTTCATCATATATTTCATGATGTAATTTAACATTATTAGTATTATAAATATTCTTTAAGTATTCAAAGAATAATACTAATTCATTCTTACAAGTCCAGTTATAATCAGCTTCTATACTAACTTTAATATCTTTTTCATTTACTTTGCTTATAACTACCTTAGAACTATTTGTTCCCATGAAGTTTGATATATACTTACATGTTCTTGAAATAAATTCTTTTATTAATGATAAGTTTTTAATAAATTCAGCACCATCAGTTTCATCTTCAATTGTTGTATTAGCTAGAGATATAGATTTAACTATATCAAGACCAACAAACTTTTCAACGAATGATGGGAAAGATGCTGTATATATTTCACTAGCATTATATAGTGATCTAAGTGCTAGTTCAAGGTTCTTACCATCTGGGTTTTTAAGTAGCTTTTCATATTCTGATGCTAAGATAAACATAGAACTCTTTAATGAATTAATATCTATCTTATTACTTTCTCCAACATCATCTTTGAAATTAATAATTCTTTGATATATTACATTCTTTTGTTCTAGATTTTCTTTTTCTTTAGTTTGTAATTTTAAGAACTTAGCATAATCTTCAGCACTACTAATAGTATCTATTAATTCTTGTTTCTTCCAAGGTTTTAATAAGAAACTATGTAAGTTTAATTTTCTTATACTATTTATAATCATAGATAGATGTGCAAAGTCTGATATTACTACTTTAACTATCTTAGGTTTAGCTTCTTGTACCATTTCAAGAAGTTCTATTAAGTTATCACGAGTAATATCTACAAATAATACATCTATGTTGTTATTATTTACTATATTCATTGCTTCATTAATATTTGTTGCATAGAAAGCATTTTTACCAAAATCAAGAACAAAACGTTTTATTGATTCAAGCATACTTTGTTCAGCATCAACAAATAAGATATTGCTATTGTTATCCATATCTTCCTCCATAACACATACTCTAATGTAATTATATATTAGTCTTTATAAAAATCAAGATGTTATTGATAAAAATAAGCACAAAAATAAGCACAAATATAAGGTAAAAAACAGGGTAAAATATAGCAAAAAAATACTTAAATTATTAGCATATTTTTCTTGAAGATATTATTAATTTTTGTATACTTAAATTAGTGAAAAACTAGGTTAAAAACTAAGAAAAAATCTAAGCAAAAAATATTAATGGAGAACATATATGGAATACGAGAATTTAACACTTTTTGATAATGATAATAATGAAGAAAAAAATATAGATATAAATAAAGATACATTAAAAGAAAGAATGATGTATCTTATTGAAGTATTAAATGAAGCTAATGAAGCCTATTATGGTGATGGCGAAGAAATAATGAGTAACAAAGAATATGATGACTTATATGATGAACTAGTTGATCTAGAAACTAAATCAGGAATCATATTAAGTTCTTCACCAACACAAAATGTAGGTACTAATGAAAAAACTAAATTACCTAAAGAAGAACATGAATCTCCAATGCTTAGTTTATCTAAAACAAAAGACATTGAAGAAATTAAAAACTTCATAGGTAACAATGAATCATCTATCTCATGGAAGATGGATGGTCTTACAGTTGTACTTAAATATTCACATGGTCATTTAGTAAAAGGTCTTACAAGAGGAAATGGTCTTATAGGTGAAGTTATAACAGACAACGTTAAGGTGTTTAAAAATGTTCCTTTATCAATAGACTATGATGGAGATCTAACAGTAAGAGGAGAAGCACTAATTAAATATAGTGACTTTGAAAAAATAAATGAAAAATTAGATCCAGAAGATCAATATAAAAATCCAAGAAACTTATGTTCCGGATCAGTTAGACAACTAGATAGTAAAGTAACAAAAGAAAGAAACGTATATTTCTATGCATTTAATTTAGTATCTAGTGAAGGTATAGATTTTAAAAATAGAAAAACAAATATGTTTGTATGGCTTAAGAAATTAGGTTTTGAAACAGTTGAATATAAGATAGCTAAAAATAGAGATGACGTTGATGAAATAATAAATTACTACAAAGAAAAAATAAATACATATGATCTTCCAAGTGACGGTTTAGTTATAGCATATGAAGACATAGAGTATTCAAAGAGTTTAGGAGTAACAGCAAAATATCCTAAAGATGCAATAGCATTTAAATGGAAAGATGAAACTAAAGAAACAAAATTAATAGATGTATTATGGTCACCATCAAGAACAGGATTAATAAATCCAGTAGCAATATTTGATAGTGTAGATCTTGAAGGTACAAGTGTTAATAAAGCATCAATTCATAATGTATCAATATTTAAATCATTAAAACTAGGCATAGGTGATACATTAAGAGTATATAAAGCAAATATGATAATACCTCAAGTATTAGAAAACTTAACAATGAGT